>NZ_JADEWL010000127.1 GCF_015207665.1 Plectonema cf. radiosum LEGE 06105 | reverse complement strand
CCCCCATCCCCATGCGCGTAGTAAAAAAAGGAAACGGTTGGCGTATCGGTACCAATCCAGCAGCATCGGAATTTAAAGGCTTGCTGGGTACGGATGATTGGGCTGTGGAGTTGACGGAAGCGGAATTAAAAGATTTTTGTCATCTGCTGATGCAGCTCGCAGATACTATGCAACAAATGGCATCGGAGTTGATGGATGAAGAAAAAATTACCTGTGAAGCTGAAAGCAATTTAATGTGGATGGAGGCAAAAGGACTACCCCATGACTACAGTTTACGTTTCATCCTCCATTCTGGTCGTTGTGTAGAAGGTAAATGGGATACTGCTGCCGTTAAAGAGTTAATCCAAGCAGCATCTACTATTGAGGTTTTTTAATTGATTTGTTTAAATTATTTTTTGAAATTAATAGTTGTTTGGTGGCAATTTTGTGCTAATATACTAAAGTTATAACCCCTGGATTAAAAATTTTTGCAATAGAAAATTCAAAATCCATTTTAAAAATAGATAAAGTCCGATTTACGGGGCGTAGCGCAGCTTGGTAGCGTGCCACTTTGGGGTAGTGGAGGTCGTGGGTTCAAATCCCGCCGCTCCGATTGATGGAAAACCATATATATCAATGGTTTTATATAATTTCTATAACTGGTGTGTACATCATAAGTCCTTAGGCAAAATTAATTATATATTGTCCGAAGCGAGGAACGAAGCATAAGCTCTTCAGGTAGGCTGAGTCGCAAGCGACACGCTACGGGAATGCTAACGCAAGGATTTCAACTTTTCGGAATGTCTAATTAATTTTGCACAACTACTTAACTACTATTTTTAACTTAATTTATATCTTAGAAGTAATCCTTCTTCATCACATTTAACAACTTCATAATTATTCTTTAACAGGTTTTTGAGCTTCATTCCTAATGCAGTTACAATCGCGACTAAAAATAAAAATTCTGGGACAATTAACACTTTTAATCCTACCAAAAAACCAAATGCCATCAAATTACTTAACAAGGCAGTGCCTAAAATTAAACTTATACCTGTAATATGTACTCTATTTTGAAACTCGCGGTCATTTTCAAATTGAAGCCTTTCGATAAATTTTCCGATGTTTGTGGCTAATTCTGCATCGATAACAATAATTTCTTCTGCTTTACTTACAAGCGCTTCTTTCAATTCAGCTTGAGTACTTACTACTACCACTTGATTTTCTCCTTAAAAGTCAAGGTTTTGTTTTGAGGAGGCTAATTAAATCTATTCAATTGTTTGAAGTTCATATCTTGATTTTAGCTTTTTATAAACTGTCTAATAGTTTTGTATATTACCTTTGAATATATAGTTGCAATAAATTAAATCACGCCGCAAATCACAGAAGTCGGGTTTTTAATTGATTGTAAAAACCCGACTTTTTTCCCCATAGCTCCTTTTATTTCCGATTCATCAGCTTTCTATTCAAGGTTTCCGAAATTCCCTGCTTTAATAACATTTCGCGCATGGTATTTGTACTATCAGATGGCTGACTTCTTAAACTCTGAAACTGCCTTGTTTGTGGTTGTTGTTTTTCATCTGCACTCAAACACGTAGTAAATTGCTCGTATAATTCTGGATTAACTGCAAAGCAAAAAGCTAGTTCCTGTCCTATTTCTTGTAATTTTTTCGGTAATTCTGTTTGGTTAGTTTGTAATAATTGAGCAAGCTGCAAGTTCAATAAATCCCCATTATTTTCTTGTTGCGACTCAAACATATGCGCGAATGTATCTAATTCCCCACTTTCTATAAGGGTATGTTGTTGTAGTGCAAAAGCTGGTGGAATCACTGACCGATTAATATTATCAGGTAGCGGTGCGGCGAGTAATTTTTCTGCATTCACAATACCCGCTCCATATCGATTCGGTTTCCAATTAACAGGAGTATCACAAGTTTCCCGCAGCAGTTGATTAAAAATAAACGGAATTTTTTCCGCTCCGTAACGTTGAATTAGCTTATCCCGTCCGTGATACGATAACCATAAAGCTGCAACACCTGCAACTAATGGTGCAGAAAATGAAGTACCTTGACCTCGATCGATTCGATGTATTAAGTTACCCTTCTCTTTAACAGTTCTCGCATACCAGATATTATCTCCCGGTGCGCTCACATCAACCTTTCTCCCCCGCGAAGCACCAACCCAGATTTTACGGTTAATGGTACTTGCAGAAACGGCTATCACTTCATCATATGCAGCAGGAAATACTACAAAAGGAATCCAGGTTCCCGATGCAGCTATAATAATTACACCCCGCTTTTGTGCGTAAACTATTGCGCTCCGCAAACGCTTATTATAAAAACCTGCTCCTAAGGAAATGGAAATAATGTGAAATCCTTTATCGGCTGCATATTCAATTGCTTGAGCAAGATTACGATTGCTCAAAAGTACCACTGAGTAAGATACCCGCAGCGGAACCAACTTTGCACCAGGAGCTACTCCCGTGACATATTTACCGTTACCATAATTAGCTTGCGCTCCGGGAGGACTGATAATTACGCTCGCAGTTGATGTACCATGACCAGGATTATTGATTAGTTCAGTATCGGATTTTTCCAGTGGATCTCTTTGATCTCGATCGGAATCAACAAAATCATAACCTTCTTCTAAAAGCAAATTATCAACAATTTCCGGATGTTGTGTATAACCAGTATCAGGATGAGCGATAATAATTCCATGTCCCGGTAATTTATTCGAGTCGGGAAAATATTTTTGCCATGCTTCAAAAACTCTCAGTTCTTTCAAAGTCCAAGTTACATCATTAGCTTGAAATACAGGTCTATCTAATCCTGCTGCTTCTCTCCTGCTCGAAACAAATAAATCTAACAAACGGTCTAAAAACGAAAAAATCAGCTCGAAAATAGAAGTATTCTTCGATTGTGTATTTGAGACTAACTCTGCTGGTTCATCCCAATTCTGTTTCCTACTTTCCTGTACAGGAACTGCGAATAAAGGTTCTGCATCCACAACACCAGGTTGCGATCGCAATTCATATGTCTTATCCCAAGCTTGTTTTATCGATAGCGCATCATCGTTAAGAGTTATTTCAAATTCGGTTAAATTATCACCGATTGGTGTACATCTCCAATTATCGCCAAGTATTTGAGAAACAACCTCTCGACACCTATCTTCTAAGTCAGGCATTACCATTTCGATAAAAAAGCCTTCAAACCTAGAATTAAAAGTATTTTGAGTCATTTGTTGATTGGATAACATAGTTATTTATCAATAGTGTTATATTGAGTGCTATTAATAGCTAGCTTTATGTATCTATCAATTTACAACTATCTATTTACGGAAACTACTAATAAAACAAGACAAAAGTTAAAATTTAAAAGTAAAAAGAAATAAAACTGATTTTATCGGTTTTTGAACAATTTTAAATCGTAATATTCAATAAAATAATTATTTAATTTACCCGCAAGGGCGTTTATTTATCCTAGTTTTTACTTTTTACTACTTACTCTTTATTTTTGCTCATTCAATAATAAAATCTAAAGGTCTGCAAAAATCTGGTATACCTTGTTTAAAAACATATATTAAGACCGGAGTTGCTAATATAGTGGGGAATGTAGGTATTTTTTGGATTTCTTCCATCAGTTTGTCTACAGAACCTTCGAGTAGATCACCACGCAATTCTTGCTGACAAATTACCGCACGCCATTTTCTAGCTAAATTATCTAACCATTCAGAATTATCAATTTCTGGCTGTTGTCCCACTTTAATAGCCAAGGTCATTGTGGCATCTTCCAAATCTCCGTCGCAATCTTCAATCAAATCCAATGCTTGCATCGCTTGAGGATAATTAGCAAATGTAGAGCGAAACTGGGCAATTTCTTGTGTCGTAACTGTAGTCATAATAAAATTAATAAAATTATATTATCAAATAGTCCTACAGTATTTTTACCCCATTTTAGCCACAAAAATTTAACCAAAATATAAACTAGATATAACCCAATACAGTTCAGTTAAAACTGTGAATCAACGATTAATCTAATGTAGAGACGGGAAATTTATCTAGAGACGCGAAATTTCGCGTCTCTACATCTATTAACCTTTAACGTAACCCCCGCGAAGTTACAGAGCGTTGTAAGTTAGCTAAAGCACGATTGTAATCCAAAATAGCATTAATTCGATTACCTTCGGCTTGGGTAAGAGCGTTTTCCGCATCAATTACTTCGAGTTGAGTTCCCACACCCGCTTGAAAGCGCAAACGAGCTAACCTTAAAGATTCTCTTGCTTGATTTAAAGCAGCTTCGGAGGTTTGGACGTTCTCCAAGTTGGATTGTAGCTCTGAATAAGCTCTCTCTACTTCAAAGCGGATTTGATTACGCTGCTGAGAAAACTGAGTTTCCGCTATCTGGATGTCCGCTTTAGCTTGTGCTGCTTGCGCTCGTGATGCACCACCATCGAATAAGTTGAGGTTTGCTCTCAATGCTATGCTGTAACCGTCAGTTAGTCCCGCAGAATCGTTAAACCGATCGAGCAATTCGTAATTAGCAACAAGACTAACTTGCGGGCCAAGTTGTGAAAGTGCTTGTCTTCGCTGTTGTTCGTTTATGTTGCGCTGTGCTAACTGCTGCTGCAATTCGGGACGATTTTGATAAGCCAAAACGATACTGTTTTCTAAGGTTTGATTCCACAAACCAGATAATCTTACCGGATCTGCGGCTGTAACAGTCGCTGACTGTGCCAAATTTAGCCGTGTGACTAACTGACGACGAGCAATTCGCTGTTGCGATCGCGCATTAGTTAAAGTTTGCTGAGCATTTGCTAAGTTCACCTGAGTCCGTAAGGAGTCAAATCGCGTACCAACACCAGCTTCTTCCAAGGCTCGTGCATCTCGTAAACTCGCTTCAGCATTGACTACAGCAGCTTGCGAAATCCGTACTTGTTCGTCTGACTGCTGCAAATTGTAATACTCAGTAGCTACATTCAGGCGAATTTCTTCAGATAAACGTTCAACGTCTAATTCTTGTAAACGCACCTGTTCTTCAGCTTGTCGGATACGAGCTGATCTGGCTCCGGAAGTATATATATCGTAATTCAGTTGCGCTCCACCACTAAAAGCAGTGCTGGGTGAATCATCTTGGGAATTACGAAGTTCAGGAGGTATATCATCTTGGAGTTCGTTACTAAGTTGACCAGTTGCAGACTGCTGACGAGCAACTTGAGCGTTTAAACCCACGGTAGGCAATAAAGCGGCTTGCGCCACCTTGAGACCGGCTTGCGCCCGTTCTAGCTGCAATAAAGCTACCTGTAGCTCTTGATTATTGCGTCTTGCTAACTCCAAAGCTTGCTGCAAGGTAATGGGTTGAGTTTGCTCAACTCTTACTTCTTCGGGTTTGGTGGGATATTGCAGCGGATTAGCGCTGGGGTCAAGACTGTTAGGAATTGGAGCCGGACCTCGCAAAGGTGGTCTTATTGGCTGTACCGGAGCAGGAGAAAGTGGCTGAGCTAACTTATGATGATTAGGAATAGAATTAATCCGCTGGCAAGCGGAGGTTGCTGAAGCTGATAAGAGATTTTGTAGCTTTAGTGCATCTTCCTGTGTAGGGCAACTTTCCACCTCTAAAAGTTTCGCTGCTCCAGGTGCTTTAGAAATGTGCTGTAATTTTTGAAATATTTTATCGTCAGGATTTTTCTTAATTACTGCTGGGGCAATTTTCTTTGTTTGAGTTAAATCAACATTGCCAGAAGAAACGTTTTGCAAAGAAGGTTTTTTCAGCGCTTGTGCCAAACTTCTATGGGAAGCTGTTTTCAAGGCATTTCTTGCGGTTTTTTTCAGAGGCTGATTTTGCCCGTTCGTTTTAATTAATGCTCCAGTTTTACCAGCCACCCTTACCTCTGAGTTGCTAAAAATAGCTGGTTTTAAATTACCTTTGGCAATTCTTACAGGAGTAAACGGTGCCGGATACTTATTGTCAATTGTATTGTTGACAATAAGAATAGTACTAGGGGACACATCGCTACTTCTACTACTGGTAGCAAAAATACTCTTATAAATACCCAAATGTGAATTATCAACAGTCATAGTCCCAGCCCATGTAGGCTGAGTCGTAAGCACTGCTACTGTCACACCGGGCAAGAAACTATTTAATATTTGCTGTGCTTTCACCGCATTTCCTCACACTACAAACCAAGCAGCAGAAACTGTTTTCTCACCACAGACTATACCATTAGAGAACCTTGAAGATGTCAAGTAAACTGTTATTATTCAGGTGCTTGATTATCTTCAAAACCCTTGACTATGCGAGATAGTTCCGCTTTCTCATCGATACTAACGCGGGTAGGCACACCGCTGATAATTCTTTCGTAATCTTGGAATGAATTTTTGATTTGGGGCCCTTCACGAGTGATGCTGTATTCGCGAATACCCTTGTCGTGCCAAGAACCGCGCATTTTAAATACGTTGATTGCTCGCGACATTTCTCCACGAATTTCTACATACTGCAATAAGATAATCGTGTCGGTAATCGTGGAAATATGAGAATCGGTAATCGAATTGGAACCCAAAAAATGGGTTGTGGTATTAGTAAAAAAGCCGGTAATTTCTTCTTGTTTGGCGTAACCCGTAACACCAATGACGAATTGCCGAAATGCATTATTAGAAACCCCCCTCGCTAATGCACTCAGAGAATCTATGGCAATTCGAGAAGGTTTAAATTCAGAAATTTCTGACTTAATAATTTGCAAGTGGTCTTCTAAACCAGTTGATTCGGGATAAGCACAAATAATTTTCAGTAATCCTTGATGTTCTAATTCCTCAAAGTCAATTCCCCAAGAAGTCGCGTTCCGTGAAAGTTGAGCGCGTGATTCTTCATAGGCAAATAATATCGAGCGTTCGCCGATATGGCAACCTTCTTGTAAAAATTTGCTGACTAACAGCGTCTTACCCGTACCTGTAGCACCTGTAGCCAAAATAATCGAGTCTTTGAAAAACCCGCCGCCGCACATATTATCAAGGTATTTAACTCCTGAAGATATCCGGACGTTAGAAGAACGTTGAGTTAAACGCATCGCACCCAATGGGAAAATATTTATCCCCTGATTGGTAATTGTAAACGGATATTCCCCTTTCATATGAGTTGTACCGCGTAATTTGAGAATTTCAATGGTGCGTCTGCGACGTTCTCCTTCTAAAACATTACGAAAAATAATTGCATTGTCCGAGACAAATTCCTCGACTCCAAATGTTGCAACCGGGCCGTATTCTTCTCGTCGTTCGGTTGTCATTAAGGTAGTAACGTTTAAACGTTTTAAACGCGCAACCAAACGAAAAATTTCTCGTCGCACCAATCCTGATGCTTCGTACTGTTGAAATATTGCCGTTACTGAATCAACAGAAATTCGTTTTGCTTTGTATTTTTGAATTGCGTATTGCAACCGCTCTATTAATCCGGATAAGTCAAAGTTACCGATTACTTCTTGACCTTCTGGATCGGGAGAAGCATCAAGAATAAATAATTGACCGTCCTCGATTAACTGTTGTAAATCCCAACCAAATATATGAGCATTTTTGATAATATCACTCGGCGATTCTTCAAAAGTCACAAATATCCCTGGTTCTTCTAGATGAGTAATACCGTTATAAAGAAACTGTAGAGAAAATAATGTCTTTCCAGTACCAGATGTTCCACTGACTAAAGTTGTTCTACCTTTAGGCAATCCACCATGAGTAATATCATCAAAGCCCTCTATCAAGGTGTGGATTTTTTCTACACCTTTGTTTAAAGGTTTGTTGCTGTGTAGCGGTTTTTCTTTCTCGCTCATTGTTTGCTAATTACAAATATTAAATTAACTCCGTTTTTTGATCAATGGAGTTCCTGTATTAATCCTTATATAGTTTACTCTTCAGAGTCGTTTTCTTGTCCGTTTAATTGTGAATCTAATAAATTTAATCCAATCAACACTCTTTCTTTATCGGAAAGATCCCCAATTATTTTACGAACTGGTGGCGGTAAAATTTTCGACAATGTTGGTGTGGCTAAAATTTTATCATCTTCTGCCTGCTGAGGATTTTTTTGCACATCAATAACTTTTAAAGCGTAAACTCCTTTAAATTCCTGCTCTAAAATCGCCTGGAGCGTTTTTAATGCCCGTACTGAGTTAGGCGTATTACCGGATACGTATAGTTTGAGGACGTAGGTTTGACCATCTTGATGGTTCATAGGTCAGCTTTGGAAAAATATTTCTCTAGATTAATTGGGAACCTTAAGGGATAAAAATCAAATTTCGATCTGTTTATCTGCTAGTAAGCAAATCATTAACCTTTAGAAGCATTGGAGCGTCTATATAGTTCGCATAAATGAGCTAACATATCAATTAATGCTAAACGATAATCAAGCAGTAAAGAACTATAGTCACTTCTTCCTTCCAATTTTAACTGTTTGGAAAATTCATCTACTATCTCCATATGAATTTCAATAATTTTAGGCACGGGAATGTTCGCACAAAACACTGCATTAATAAATTTATCTATCTTCTCTTTTAAATTTATATCATTACTAAAGTATTTAATTAAAATCTGACGGTAATCGGATTTGATTTGTTGTAAAAATTCTTTTTTCTGCTCTGGATTCATTTGCTCAAAAAAGAGCATAATTTCATATTGTGACATCTAAATTACATATTTAATATTTTTCCCTATCTGTTTACGAAAATCTATATTCAGATATTATATCCGGCTATCCTTTAATTTGAAAGTACCAGGGACTGGTTAGTTAAATAAAAATTATGATATTTAGTATACTTAATTTATTATACTTAATCATCCTGGGAGCATTTCTCCTCTTTTTCAATTTTTATAATTGATTTAGTTTGTTTGTTTGACTCCAAAATTATTACCAGATAACAAGCATTACAATTGTTTAAGAAATTTACCGACAATTTCCATTTCATCAAGTTAAACTACTACAAGCATTCTAATATCTTGCATATTTTTTTCATCAAAATAACTTACTATTAAGTCTTTTGCCCAAATCCATATTATGCAAAGCAAACACAATCAAAATCTCCAGAAAACTTAGTTTGTACAGCATAAAAAAACAGTTCCAAAAAACTTTAATTCCAAACCAAAATGCTTTTTTAACCTGGATTTGTTATGATAATTCTATGTTTGAGGTTGAAAGCTTTATGGTTATTTAACAATTCACTCAAACTTATTCGCTAAAATTTGAACAATGTATTTAAATCTAACAAAATGATAAGATACATAAAGAAACCTTAAAAAATGTCGTAAATTAAATCATTATAATTCCTAAAGGTTTTTAGGGAAAGTTTAAGGTAATAATTGTTTTAACAGCTGCTATGGATGCTTATAGTATTAACTTAAATAGGAAGCTTGACCAAGCCTCCTTTAGGCATCTCAAAGCAGGCAAGGCACGAACCGCCGCACGGACAGCTCTTAGAAAAGCAAGTAGGTTATCTTCAGGTCAAGCTAGATTGCTTATATTAAGCATGAAGTTCTGGCTAGAAAACACCCTATGACATTACTTGCTTTCAAGTAGATTCACAATCGCTTGTCAGAGGTACAAGAGGAGCAGTTAGTTAGTGATGCCGGATGCTTCCTTAGGAATAACTCCCGCAAGGCATATGTCAATCCAACATTACCCACTTGACGAGTTTATAACCTTAGTACCCAGTTGTTACGAGACTACTCCTCTGACAAAGGTACTTGGTCTTTTCGAGCAACAGCAGTACGACTGCTTAGTGGTAAAAAACGAGCAGCAAATTCCCCTAGGATTGCTTAGCTCGACCAATCTGCTAGCGCAAATCGTTTATGAGAAACAGGATAAGTTAGGAAACACGCAAAAATTTGATTGGGAGCAACCAATCTCTTGTTTGGATTCAGGTTTTATTCAACCGATCCAAATCTTAAGCTCTTCTTTAAGTTTAGAGCAATTTGGAACTAAATTACGTTCTCAAAAATTGCCAACCAAATCTCCTAATTGGGTGGTGGTGGATCGTGATGGTAAATTTTTAGGACTTTTGGATAGTTCTCGGCTGTTGCGACACATAGCATTATCCGAGCGGAACGAACCTATGGTGATAGCTACGGGACATCAACAGACGGAATATCAAGAGGTGGGTAATGGGATCTCGGTGATTTCTCAAATAAAGAAAGTCCATGTCCATGGCGATAATACTGGGGTGATCAGTTATGCGGATGCTAAGCATAAAATTCATCAGCGCAAGCTCAAGGAGAAAAGTCAACTAGCATATAAATATGCAGCACAATTGCTTGAAGGACTTCCCTGGGCTTTGATGCTAGAAACAGATACCCAAGAAGTAGTATCGCAAAATCAGTTGTGGTATGAACAATTTGGGGAGTTAAAAGATCCAGAGGGTTTAAAAGAACTTTTAGAAAAGACAATTGAAGGCAAAGTCACGCAAACGGACGCTTGGGATGGAAACGAGCCGGATGTATCGGAAAATGTGGGGACTTCAGCATTAAATCGCTGTTTTGCAGATAGCGAACCGGGTAATTGTGTCTGTATCGTCAAAATGCAAGACGGACAAGAAAGAGTTTGGCGATTTGCAAAAACACCCTTAGATATTAATGATACGGATATTCTTGATTTAGGTAATGAGGAAATCTCGAATCCGGAATTAATTAATTGCGAAAATACGCGATTGTGGTTAGTTTTGGCTACCGATATTACCGATCAGCATCAATTGACTCAAGAACTCGCGGCTAAAAATGCCGATTTAATTCAACTCAATCGTTTAAAAGATGAGTTTTTGGCTTGTATTAGTCATGAGTTGAAAACTCCTTTAACAGCGGTTTTAGGATTATCGCGGTTGCTTTCCGATCAGCAGTTAGGAAAACTCAATGATAGACAAGCAAGGTATGCCCAATTAATTCATCAAAGTGGTCGTCATTTGATGAGCGTGGTTAATGATATTTTAGATTTAACCCGCATGGAAACAGGGCAAATGACCTTGACTCCGAGCAAAGTCAATATTCGCAACGTTTGCGATCGCGCTTTGAAGGAAGCAAAAGCAATTCACGCTCAAACAACCAAAGCCACAGCATCGGAGTTAGATCAAGAATATCAATTTATTCTCGATATTGAATTGGGATTAGAGGAAATAGTTGCCGACGAATTACGTTTGCGCCAAATGCTGATACATCTACTTTCCAACGCTTTTAAGTTTACCGAAGCGGGTGGTGAAATCGGCTTGCAAATAAATTGTTGGGAAGGATGGATTGCTTTTACGGTTTGGGATACAGGGATTGGTATTCCCGATAGTCAACAACATCTAATCTTCCAAAAATTTCAGCAATTGGAAAATCCCATGACTCGGCAATATGAAGGTACGGGTTTGGGGTTAGTGTTAACCAGAGCTTTAGCTCGACTTCATGGTGGTGATGTTAGTTTTTTATCGCGAGAAAATTCGGGAAGCCAGTTTACATTGCTTCTACCACCATCTCCTCCGAATAAAATAGTTGGAGAAATTGATTTAAGTAATACACAAGAATACTTCCTAAAACCAGACTTTATTAAAGAAGATGGAGTACTGCGTGGGTCTTCTTCTATGAAAGAATTATCTGTAGAAAATATTTCTAGTTCTCTTAAAAGCAATTCCTTAAATAACTTAAATAACTCAAATAATTTTAAATCGTCAGCGAATCAAGATTCTATTTCTAAACTGCAAACAGTTCCCAATAGTTTGGTGTTGGTTGTAGAAACCGTCGCTCGATATATAGATGATTTTACAAAAAATCTTAGCGCTTTAGGATACCGAGTAGTAATTGCTCGTTCGGGATGCGAAGCATTGGAAAAAGCTCGGAGATTGCAACCCAAAGCTATTTTTATCAATCCTTTGCTACCCTTACTTTCGGGTTGGGATGTATTGACATTAATTAAATCGGATGTTGCAACTCGTGATATTCCGACGATTGTCACGGCTAGTGTAGCAGAAAAAGAACAAGCATTTAGTAAACGTGCCGATTATTTTCTCAGTTTACCAGTACAGCATCAAGCATTGGCAGGGATATTAGAAAAGTTATCCGTGACACCATCCGAACAACCTAGAGATGAAAAAGGTAATAAAGTCGGTGAAGTCGTAACTCCACTGCGGATATTGAGATTAGTTGAACCAGAAATTGAATCATTAAGTTACCATCCATCTTTAGGTAAACATCGAGTTATAGAAGCAGATGACATCGAACAAGCACAACTTTTAGCCCGTGTTTGGAATTTTGATGTAATGTTATTAGATGTAGAAATGCCGTTTGCTCAAACTTATTTAAAGCAAATTAGTCAAAGTAAGATATTAGCGGCTTTACCTTTAGTAACTCGCAGCGTCGAAACTACACAAGCAGCATCACAAATCAGTCAACTATCGGTATTTCCTTGTTTAACACAATTAGGTAAAGATAAAAAAATTGATCGAGAAAAAGCACATACTTTATTGTCAGTGTTGCAAATCGCTGCTGGTGTATGTTGTCCTCCAAATATTTTAGTTGTTGACTTAACAATCCTACCGGATTTACCAGGAGTAGCAATCAACTGCGAAACCAAGAAAACCAACAACTATGACTGCAAAACAATCAGTTTACCTTGTAGTGCCAAACTTCCTTGTTCTTTAAATAACCAACAAACCCAAACAAACTCTCGTCCCACAGAATGGTTTCAAGCTTTGGTTCAGTACCTGCAAACAGCGGGTTTCAAAGCCGCAATGTGTAACACTTGGGAAGAAATGTTACAACAGCTACGTCACGAAAGTGTCGATTTGTTATTAATTTGTTTGGGAGAATCCACAATAGAATTAAATGTTGAATCGCTCCTATTGGCGTTAGCCCAGATGGCTTCGGATTTACCACCATTATTATTACTCGATCGGCGATTAAATTCTCATCCCACAGAATTGGAAAATTTAGAAACGGAAGAAACCATCGCCACTCAAGTTTTACCTCGTTCAATTTCTATGGAAAATTTGTTAAATAAAATTAATCAAGCTTTGTCAATTAGTAATTAATTAGTTGGAAGAAGGAGAAGGGAGAAGGGAGTAGGAATAATTATCAGGGGTAGAGGTAGTGGGAGCGTCTCGCTCCCTGGTAAGTACTCAGACAGAATTAATTACATACCCAAATTCCCTGCTCCCTGCTCCCTATTTCCTCTCTCAACTACTTAACAACAAACAAGATTACTCCCTTCCCGGCAGAAGATGACCAAAAAAAAACCGCAGAGACACAGAGAGCGCAGAGGAAAGAGGTAAAAAGAGATACGTAATCTGTTTAGCGGTTCGGGGGAGTAATTGTTTATTGGGGATTGATTTCTACCCGAATCAAATGATAAGCTGTTTTTTTGGCTAAAGTTTGATATTCGTTTGGTTTTAAACCAATTTCAGGAATTTTTTTCGGTTGTGTAATCATCAATACTGAGTTTGATTTAGCTTGATTTTGAATATAATCTGCTACTTCTTGATTGCTGGGAATATAATTAATTTGACGTTGGGCGTAAAAAGCGACACTAGGTTTTTTAAAACCAACCTGGATTAATTCTTCCCCAGGTTTTTGTACTTGTACCGCTAATTGGGATAATTGTTTTAAAGGTAGTTGACGGCTTTGGTCGTACACAAATAAAGTTGGAGTCAGAACAAATATCATGAATACTGTAAACGCCAACAAATTTATAACTATTAAATGTAAATAACGACGACGTATTAATAAAATCGCAATAATTACAGCCGCAGCCAGCCAAATTATGCCTGCTAAAACTGGTAAATTAGATTTTTGCAGCATTTGTGGAAAATTCGGTGCTGCTGGATCGTAACCGATTAAACCGCTAACGCGCAAAAGCGTAAATCCTAACGCTGACGTAAAAATTACATTTAACCAACCGCTTGCTTGTATTAAAGGTGAGGAAATTAACACAGGAGATAACGACGAAGAGCTATTAGGAGAACTTGTTTTTACTGGTTGCTTATCCGTATCTACAATCAAATTGCTCCATAACAACGCGATCAAAATACCAGCGGCTGGCATTAAAGGTAATACATAGCTGGGAAGCTTAGTAACAGCAATCGTAAAAAAACTGAAAACACCGATAAACCAACAACAAGCAAATAAACCAAGCTGTTGAGAACGTTCCGTAGCCATCCATGATTTACGCTCCCACAACTTTAGTCTGGCGATCGCCACAGGTAAATAGACTGAGTAAGGAGCAAAACCGACCGTTACAACTATAAAATAAAAATACCATGGAGCCGAATGTCCGTTAACAACTTCTGTAAACCGTTCAACATTATGTAACCCAAAAAAGGAATCAATAAAATTCCAACCATTGCGCCAAGTTACTAATAAATACCAAGGGATTGACACGGCACAGATAACGAACATACCTCGAATTAAGCTAATTTCCCGTACAACTTGCCAAAAATTCCCTAAATAAACCAAAAATAGCAAAATAATCAAACCCGGTAAAACAATACCCACCGGACCCTTAGTTAAAATAGCTAAACCAATTAATACATAAAAAGCAAAATACCACCGTGCTTTTACTAAAGATGTCGGAGATTGGGCATATCCCAAGAAGAAGCATAACAAAGCCGAAGCCATGCATCCCGTAAGCAGCATATCCGAAACACCCACCCTAGCCCAAGCGATGATTTCCGGATTCAAAGCGATGACAGTAGCACCCAAACCAGCAGTTAACCAACGTCGAGAAGTACGGTAAACCCCCTCTAAATCGTCAGTTTGAGCTTGATACCAGTACAAAGTGTAAAATGTTAAAGCAATCATTGCCAAAGCGGCGATCGCCGAAGGTAAACGCACCGCCCATTCATTAACCCCAAAAATCATGTAAGCTACTGCTTGACACCAATAAATCAAAGCGGGTTTATCGAAACGAGTCTCCCCGTTAAAATAAGGCGTAATCCAATCACCCGTGACATACATTTGGCGAGAAGCTTCCGCAAACAGCGGTTCAGTCTCATCAATCAAGCTAATGCTTCCCAAATGCCAAAAAAAAGCTATCCCCGTAACTAACATCAGCCATAAAATCGACAACATCACAGCCAAAGCTGGACGCTTTTCTATATTCTTCCACAAATGGTTTGAAACACTTTGAGTCATTAGTTTATAATCAGTGGGACACTAGTTATTAGTCATTATTAATCACTTGTTAGTCAATATTCAAAGACAACAATACTATTCCAGATTAAAATGACTATGACAATTATGCTCGGTTCCTGATGAATATGGGTAATGGGTAATTGGTAATGGGTAATGGGTAATGGGTAATTGGTAATTGGTAATGGGTAATTGGTAATGGGTAATTGGTAATTAAATCCGTGGAATCAGTGTAATCACTTCTAATCCGTGGTCGGATATTGAAGAGTGGGATTTGGATTGGGGATTTGAAGAGTGGGATTTGGATTGGGGATTTGGATTAATTAATGGGGATTTGGATTAATTAATATATAGCGAGCGAGACGTATGTCCTTGCGGACACGCTTCGCTAGCGCACTACTATCAACTATCAACTAACTACTAACTTCTAAATGCAAAACACTCGCTTAAACTCCCTATTCGATTTAATTGTCAGAAACATAGCGCTATGGTTTCTTAATCCTTGGAGGAGAATATCGCTACTGATAATGAGTTTTTTGTTTGGTTTTTTTATGGGAACGGTAGTAGCTACCACAGCAGGACAAAGAGGAGTTTTAGATATTGTTATAGCTGGATTTTTAGTGTTTTTAACCGAAGTTAGCAGCCGGATAGTCTATAGACGACCTCCCAAAGAACGACGACTACTCTGGGTAGAATCACTTAATTTTTTAAAAGTAGGTTTTATTTATAGCTTGTTTGTAGAAGCGTTTAAACTCGGTTCATAAAAAATGGACATTTAAATTGTGCTTGCTTTCCAAAAAATATAAACCGCTAAAATAGCAAGTCCAACACGAAATGTGAGGCTGACAACTTTGTCTGGTAATCGAGGCAAAAAACGGGTACTCAGTTGCGCTCCTACGAGTCCTCCAAAGCCTAAAATTAAACCTGGAACAACTAAAATATTACCTTCCAAAGCGTGTCTAGTAGCAGCGGAAATAGAACTGAGGACGATTACTCCTAAACTTGTTTGAATTGCAACTTTTATAGTTTCTCCTAATAAAAGAATTTGTAAGGGTACCATAATGACACCACCACCCACACCGAATATACCGGCTAATATTCCGGCTGCTCCTCCGGTGACAATTCTCGAAATAATAGAACTAATTTTTGATTGTTGATTCTGTTCGATTTCTTGTTCTTTTTTAGATAAATTCTTTCGTAAATCGACTAAATAAATAGTAAACAAAAGTAAAATACCAAAAGAAACTAATTGATTTTTTGCAGGAATAAATTTTGTGAATCCAGCACTCAAATAAGCTGTAACTACGGCTGGAATTCCGAGTAAAATCACCCTTTGAATATTTATATAGCCCATGCGCCAATTCTG
Source organism: Plectonema cf. radiosum LEGE 06105 (assembly GCF_015207665.1). Taxonomy (GTDB): domain Bacteria; phylum Cyanobacteriota; class Cyanobacteriia; order Cyanobacteriales; family Nostocaceae; genus Rivularia; species Rivularia radiosa_A. The sequence continues at coordinate 1,686 of NZ_JADEWL010000127.1, read as the reverse complement.
AATAGTTCCAGAAGTCGCTGTAATGACAATTGCTAAACTACTAGTAGCAACAGCCTGTAATGGTGTATATCCAAACGCCAATTGTAAAGGTACCAAAATAGTACCACCACCGATACCTAACAATCCAGCGAGAATACCTGAAGCTAATCCACTAATTACTAAAATAAACCAATTGTCCATTTTTTATTGTTAGTTGATGGTTGACAGTTGATGGTTGATGGTTATTATTTTCTACTAACCACTAACTCCTAACTCTTAACTTCTAACTTATAATTCCTACTTTTTCCAAAGCTTCATCTAAGGTTTGAGCGAAGCCCATGGCGATGATATCAGTGGAAGTTTCGGCGATGGGTGTTAAAATTTGCTCGTGGTTTGAACCAGTTAGCGATTTAAAATCAACATTATTAGATGGATTAAAAGTTCTTCGTTCTCAAGGTAAAACTTTTACATATAGGAGACACACAACCCAAATCCTTTAAAAGTTATGGTGATGCTATTTATACGACTCTTGTTACTCAAGGGGTATTGGGAATGCTCAAGTTTATATTTATTTATTATCCGAAAAATCTTTTTAAAACATGGATAATTAGAGCATATTTGGGATATCAAATTCAAGGAATTGTCGGTGTTTTTAAAAGTTTACTATATACATTAGGATTGCGTTCTATCTGGAAAAGCATGATTGGTAGATGAGGCTAGGGGGGATGGGGAGAGATGAATAATAACTGTCAACTAACTTCTAATTCCGGTGGTACTAACTATTTAAACTAACTCCTGAATTTTCTCTGGAGTTAATTGTTGAACGTTACTTAAAACTATTTTTGCTCCGGCTTTTTTAAGCGACTCAGTGTAATCATCTCGCTTTTGTGCTGTTTGCTGTACATGAGGGGGTAATACACCTACAGCAATCCAAGTACGGTTTGGCTGAATATTTTGCGCTTTTTCTACGGTGTACATATCAGCTACCGTATCTCCCACGTAAATTATTGATGGTGAATCATTAATAATATTAATATTATTAATACCGCATTGAAGTAATTCTAATGTCGAAAATAGTCCTGTGGGGTCTGGTTTACCTGGTGCATCTTCCATTGCAATTAATATGGGAGATTCTAAGCCCAGACGTTGTTGCAAAACATAGGTCGCTGAAGCACGAGTAGCACCGCTAAAAAATCCCCAACTAATCCCAGCTTCGGTAAGTTGATTTAAGTAGCTAGGCTGTAATAATAACGGTTCGTCACGAATATATCCTGTCAAATTATTAGAATCATTACCTCGATAACGCAATTGAAAAAAAGCAACAATCGATTCGTAATCCAGATTTACTTGCTCGCGAGATTGCCCTTGAGTTTCAAAGTAACGATAAATTAACTCTTGCGAACCTTCCCAATCATTATTCCATACACCTTCAGATTTAAGACGGTCAATATCATCTGCTGTGGGACGATAGGCTTGTGCGGTAAAATGCTCTACAGTATCTGCTAACGCTCGTCGATAAGAACCCGACACATCACGCACTACACCATCAATATCAAACACAACAATAGCAGGAATGGAAGTTTGTTGATTCACGCTCATCGGTTATCAGTTATCAGTTAACAGTTATCAATTATCAGTTAACAATAATCTGTGACCACTTACCAGTTAAACAGTTATCAATCATTAATAAATTTCCCCCATCTCCCC
>NZ_JADEWL010000126.1 GCF_015207665.1 Plectonema cf. radiosum LEGE 06105 | reverse complement strand
CCCATCTCCTTGTCCCCACGAACCCCGGAACGTGCTAGAAGATATAAGTGACTTACAATTCCTAGAAAATGGCTACTTTAACTGCTGACGCTCAAAATTTACTTGCTGACTTAATTGCTCGTTACTCCCAAAAGGTTGATTATTTGATGATTCGGCTTGAGGAAGCTGAGGGAACTGATATCTTGTTACGGGGTGATAAGGTGGAGACTCTGAGCGAATGTATTTCAGTTGGGGGACAAGTTAGAGCTTGTTATAAAGGTGGATGGGGTTTAAGCAGCTTTAATCATCTTGCCACCATTGAAGAGCGTATTCAAGAAGCAATTGCAGCCGCAAGAATTGTCGGTGATGAGGAAACTATATTAGCTCCGATTATTCCGGTGCAAGCAGTATGTAAATTACCGCTGACAGGTACTGATCCTAGAAATATCCCCTTGAGTCAAAAAAAACAGTTGTGTGACAATTACGCCGACTTACTCAAAAGTATAGACCATCGCATTACTACTACCTCCGTGCGTTATGGTGATAGCGCTCAAAAAGTAATTATTGCAACTTCCGAAGGTACCCTGATCGAACAGTCATGGGTTGATATGGAAATGCGTTTCGCTGCAACCGCTAGAAATGGTGATACCGTACAAACAGGTAGAGAAACCACGGGTTCCCGCAAAGCTTTTGAGGATTTAATCAGTTTAGACGAACAAATTACCAGCGCTGCAAACAGAGCGATCGCCGCTTTATCTTTACCTCCAGTCAAAGGTAATACTTATACCGTAGTCATCGATCCAATTCTTACCGGCTTGTTTGTCCACGAAGCTTTCGGACATCTTTCTGAAGCGGATATGGCTTACGAAAACCCGGATTTATTAGAAGTTATGACCCTAGGAAGACAATTTGGCCCCGAAGATTTGCAGATTTTTGATGGTGCTGCACCGGAGGGACATCGCGGTAGCTATTATTACGATGATGAAGGTACCCCCGCTAGTACTACTCAATTAATTAAAGATGGAGTTTTAGTTGGACGCTTGCATTCTCGCGAAACCGCTGGCAAATTAGACGAAACTCCCACAGGTAATTCCCGATGTCTTAATTATCACTATTCTCCCATTGTACGGATGACCAACACCTGGATAGAAAGAGGAAAAACTCCCGTAAATGACTTGTTTTCTGGAATCAAAGAAGGAGTTTACGCTAAAAATTGGTTAGGAGGTATGACCAATGGGGAAATGTTTACTTTTAGCGCTGGTGAAGCATGGATGATTAAAAATGGTCAAATAGCCGAACCTGTTAAAGATGTTACTCTTTCTGGCAATGTTTTTCAAACTTTAAAAGATATTGAAGCCATCGGTGATGATTTTTATTGGGATGAATCTGGAGGTTGCGGTAAAGGTGGACAAAATGGTTTACCTGTAGGTTGCGGTGGTCCCAGTTTAAGGATAAATAATGTAGTAGTTGGTGGAGAAGCTAAATAGTTGATAGTTGATGGTTGATAGTTGATAGTTGATGGTTGATAGTTGATGGTTGATGGTTGATAGTTGATGGTTGATAGTTGATGGTTGATAGTTGATGGTTGATGGTTTTTTATTAACAACCTTTGACCTATAACCTTTATTTGTTGATTGGTGATTGAAAATGACTATTTCTGTAAAAAAGAATGTAAATGCAATTCCACTTTTAGAAAGTGGAGATAGACTTACACGAAATGAATTTGAACGACGTTATACCGCAATGCCTGATAATATGAAAGCGGAATTAATTGAAGGAATTGTTTATATGGCATCACCCTTACGCATCAGAAGTCATGGGGAACCTCATGCTAATTTAATTGGCTGGTTATGGAGTTATAAAATTGCAACTCAAGGCTTGATTTTGGGCGACAATTCTACAGTACGTTTAGATTTAGATAACGAACCTCAACCCGATGTTGTATTACTAATAGATGAAAATTTGGGTGGACAAGCAGGAATTAGCGAAGATGATTATATTGAAGGTTCTCCTGAATTAGTTGCGGAAGTTGCTGCTAGTAGTGCATCCAATGATTTACATGATAAGAAAAATGCTTACCGTCGCAATGGTGTTTTAGAATATATTGTTTGGCAGATTTTTGAAAACAAACTTGATTGGTTTTCTCTACAAGATGGTGAATACATATCTTTAGAAGCTGATGAGGAAGGAATAATTAAAAGTAGGGTTTTTCCTGGTTTATGGTTGGCTACTTCGGCATTACTTACAGGTGATATGAAACAGGTTCTCTATGTTTTACAACAAGGTTTAAATTCATCAGAATACGCTGATTTTGTTAAGAAGTTGACAGTTGACAGTTGACAGTTGACAGTTGACAGTTATTTTATTAACCACTAATTACTAACTACTAACCACTAACTACTAACCACTAACCACTAACGAAATATCGCAATATCAACTTGTTGTAATAATTTTTCTACATTTGAACTATTATCTAAAACAATATCAGCTTTTTGGATTTTTTGCTTTAAAGACATTTGACTACTGATTCTGGCTTGTGCTTGTTCGAGGGTTAATTGATTTCGCTCGAGCAATCTTTCTAATTGCTGTTGTTCCGAACAGCTTACCACCCAAATTTCCGTTACTAAGTCTGTCATACCCGCTTCAAATAATAAAGGCACAACTAAAATTAGGGTTTCTACTGCTGTTTCTTTGATTGCAACAGAAAGGCGATCGCCAACGTAAGGATGAATCAAGTTATCTATCCACAAGCGTTCTTGTTGATTATTAAAGATTATTTCAGCTAATTTTTGTCGGTTGAGGCTGCCGTCAGCGAGTAAAATTTTTTCTCCGTAACGTTTGACTATTTGCTGTAAAAGCAGTGAATTAACAGCAACAGCTTCTCTAGCATAAATGTCTGCATCTAATATCGGTAAATTATAAGCATCAGCTAAATAATTAGCGACAGTTGTTTTACCTGTCGCTATACCACCAGTTAATCCGATTATACGTTTCATGAATTATTGACAATCAGGAATAGGAGTTGATTAGTAATTATCCATTATGTATCAACAATTCTCAATTACCCATTTTCTATTACCTATTCCCTATTATTCGTTGTCCAGTCAATAATTGCTTGGGTTAACCCTTCCAAAGTATAATCTGAAGCCTCAATATCAACCCTTCCGAAATAAGTTTGACAAGCAATAGAAGTCTGGGGACCAATGGAAGCAATACAAACATCTTCGAGATAATTGGATACTACAGATGATTGATTGTCTTGAGAATCATCGGAAAAAATTTTTTGTGCTAATTGACTAAAAAATTTCACAGTTTTAGAACTAGCAAAAGTAATTATATCAACAGTTCCACTTTGTAATGCTAATTCCGCAGAAGGTAAAACTTCATCGGGACAGCAAGATTGATAAGCTGGTACTTCCATAACGGATGCTCCTTGATTTTGAAATTCCCTAACCAAATCTTCCCTTCCACCACTTTCAACCCTGGGAAATAAAATCTTTTTACCCGCAAGTTGTTCGGGAAAATGTTCTATTAAAGAATCAGCAATAAAATTGGGTGGAATAAAGTCAGGTTGTAAATGATGATTTTTCAGGATTTTCGCCGTTTTTTCGCCAACAACAGCAATTTTTAGATTAGCTAAGGTACGCGCATCTTTACCCAATACCATTAATCTTTCACAAAAATAACTGATACCGTTGCCAGAAGTTAGAATTAACCAGTCAAATTCTGATAAATTTGCGATCGCGTTATCTAAAGCGTCCCAACTTGAAGGGGGACAAATTTCTAATGCAGGCATTTCAATGACATTAGCACCTGTATCTGTAATCAACCGAGCAAATTGACTTGACTGTCCTACTGAACGAGTAATTAGAACAGTTTTTCCACTCAAAGGCAGAGTAGAAGATACTGTTGCAGAAAGTTGGGGAGATGGAGTTAGTGACATGAATTTGGAGTGCAAAGCGTCTCTAAGATGGGAAAGCCTCTAATTACATATTCTCAAAAAACCTGGCATACTCTACCACTGAGCCAATTACAATTACACTGGGTGATAAATGCACCGAATGCACTTGTTCTACAATTGTGGAAAGCTTACCAATCCATACTTGTTGCTCGGCTGTACCAGCTTTACGAATAATCGCAATGGGAGTAATGCTTGTAAATTTATTTTTTCCATTTTTGATTAATTGGTGTATAATTTCTGAGAGATGTTGTCCACCCATTAAAATTACCAGGGTATCTAACCTTGAAAGCGCCTCCCAATCGAGATTATCTGGTTGATGAGCGCTAAATACAGCGAAGCATCTACTCACCACTGCATCCGTCAGGGGAATTCCTGCAAGCATTGGTGCAGCTATAGCCGAAGAAATCCCCGGAACAGCTTCAAAATTACAACCAGCAGCGTATAAGGCTTGAATTTCCGAAGTACAACGACCAAAAATGAACGGGTCTCCAGATTTTAGCCGAATTACAATTTTACCTTGTTGGCAGTATTTTACCAACAATTGATTAATTTCTGTTTGCGGAGTACTCGGTAAACCCCCCCTTTTACCAACATAAACTTTTAAACAATCATTCGGTACTAACTTCAATAACTGCTGGTCTACCAGAGCATCATAAACTAACACCCCAGCTTGAGCCAGCAGCCGATAAGCTTTTACCGTTAAATATTCTACATCTCCGGGTCCAGCACCCACAAGATAGACTTTGCCAGTAGGTTTAGTCAACCGATTTTAGATTTTAGATTATGTCCTATGAACACACTGCGTTAATGGATTGATTCCACAGATAAATCTGGGAGCTTCTACCATTAACGAATAATTGAATTGGTCATATCTTATCAGTTATCAGTTATCAGTCACGTTTATATTTGGGAAAGTTTAAATAGAACACCATACGCCCGTGTTTACTGTTCACTGATTTAATCATACAGTTCAAAGAACCTAACCAAGTACTCTATCACTTATCACCGGGCAAGTCGATTGTTAACTGATAACTGATAGGGGGTATTAATTACGAATAGCAGGGTAGCTGCTTGATCTCTCATATCAACTGTTAACTGTTAACTGTTAACTGATAACTGATTATTAAAACGCTCCTACACGAGCAATAATTACGTAAATTGTTTTTAAAATTAACGATAGGTCGTATAAAGGATGCCATTTTGTTTGATATTGTAGGTCTAGCTCAAACACTTGCTCGAACTCCTTAATTTGAGAACGTCCATTTACTTGCCATTCACCTGTTAAACCGGGTTTGACGTGCAAACGTTGCCAGTGATGTTCACAATAGTGCATTACTTCGTCATTAGTAGGGGGACGAGTTCCCACCAAACTCATTTCACCAACAAAAACGTTCCAAAACTGAGGTAGTTCGTCTAAGCTCGTGCTTCTTAAAAAACGTCCTACTTTTGTGACTCGAAAATCATTTTTACTTTTAAAGAAATGTCCGCTAGCTTCATTTTTTACCTGGGATTTTAACTGTTCCGCATCCGGCACCATTGAACGAAATTTGCGAATTCGGAAAGTGCGTCCGTAAAGTCCGTATCTTTCTTGGGTAAATAAAATTGGCCCGGGACTATCTATTTTGATTGCGATCGCGATTGGCAAAAATACAATGGCTAAAATTGTCAAACCCACCATACTTCCCAAAATATCGAGAAAGCGCTTGAATCTAGAAACTACTGAGGGATGTGGGGCAATTTGCCCAACCCAAGTATTAGAATTTGCACCTTTGATTAAACTTGTCATTTGTAATTGGAACATCGTCAAGCAGGTGTTGTGAGCGAGAAACGTATTCCTACGTAACAGTATTTTGAATATAGACTTTGCTTTATCTATCTAATTCATTTCTACCAGTATATTTACTGAATCTTCATTCATTTTGCGGGGATCGCAATGATTTATAAACTTTATGTAAAGAATAATAAATATATCTAATGATAGATTAGATAAAAAATAAATTATGCACAAATAGCGCGAAGATATTCAAATTTGCTACTAACTGAATGCGTAAGCCTGAATATTAGTTTGAGATGGGAAAAATTTACTGTGTAAAAAATCAAACTTATTTATTTTGTAATTTTTATCATTGATTTGATTAATATTTGGTTGTATGGTAAGGCTTATAAACTATAGAAAAAGAATATCGATGAGTTAGAAAATGAGTCTGTAAGTAGGAGGTGATACAATACCTGCTGCAAAAAGGAGAAGTAATTTGGATGAATGTTTTAATACATTGGGAATAAATCAATCGGAGTTAATAATCCGTTGTCAACTTGCTTGATGTGCATTTCATCCGGTTTTTGGGAAAGATGATAAATAGCATCCCTTTTAAAGTAGTGCTGCATAGTACTACATTCTGTATTAATTGCGGTAGGGGATGAGCAGCAGTTCCATGGTGGTGCGATCTCAAGATTAAGGTAATAACAAATGATTGCAAGCGGAGTAGATAAAGTAAAGGTAAGTCGGTTAGAGTCGATAGTAGAGCAAATAGGAGAAGCTGTATTGGCTACCACTGAGACAATAGAACGTCTTTCCGATCGGGTAGACAGTATCAGTATACAAGTAGAACAACAGGGAAAGCAGGTACAGCAGCAAGGATATCAGATATTGGCATTATGCGATGCAGTACAAACTCTTGCAGAAAGCCAAGATAGTTCTTTGCAAAGACTTACTCAACTCACACAGACACTAAATCGTTTGATGACGATTTTGGAAACAGAAGATGAGGAGTAGGGAAAGGAAATTAATTTTAATTAATTATCATATCAATTAACAATTATCAATTAATTGTTAATTGATAATTGTGTAACTGCGATTTTTCCTGAAAAACAAGCTTCTACATCGCTACCGGGGGTTTTCTCTCGTTGAGCATATTCCCCTGTATAATAAAATTTATCATCGTCTTCAGTGCGATAATTAACTGGTAGAGGTTTAGTACAAGCACGGCAAAACACTACTTCTGGTTGCGCTTCTTCTGGTGATAGATGTGGTAAATTGACATTCCAAAAACTTCCTAATGGTAATGGACGATTTAATAAATCAGTGAGAATTTGAGTTGTCCATTTAACTGAATTATCCCAGTTGAATTCCCAGCCTTTTTTCTTATATTGAGAAATCGCGATTCCTTTAATACCATGCATTGCGGCTTCTCTAACCGCAGCGACAGTACCGGAAATATAAGAATCAACTCCCATATTACCTCCGGCGTTAATTCCTGAGAGTACCCATTTGACATCGGAACAAATATGAGAAATTGATAAACGAACGCAATCAGCGGGAGTACCTGCGATAGCATATACATTATGGTCGCGACGTTGTAGAGTTAAAGGACGAACCGTAGTAACTTGATGTCCGCAACCGGATAAATGTTCTTGAGGAGCAGCGATAATAATTTGAGATGAAATAGCAGATTTTTCTACAGCTTTGAGCAGTGCTTGAATACCCGGAGCATCAATCCCGTCATCGTTAGTTAAAATCAAACTCATAAATTTAAATTTTTTTGTTGGCTCGAAGTAACGCTATTTTAATACCAATAAAGACGTTGCAATGCAACGTCTCTACATAATTAATATAGATGGTGATTAAGCTTTGACACTCTGCCGTTACTTTGAACAAAAAATTCTTCACAAAGAAAATTATTAAACGGAAGCACCAGATTTAGGCTCAGCACCCATTGGTGCTACATAATCGCGGAAAAGACTCATTTGTACACCAAAATCTAATTCTTTAATTTTATCCATCAATTCCTTAGATTGAGAAGAAAGTTCATAGTTACTGGGCATAGGTATAATAGTGTTAGCATCCATGCCTTGAGCTAAACGATACCAAAATAGTAACTTGGTGGTATCGCTCATTGAACCATATTCGCGAGTATGTAAAGTATCAGCCTTGTTGATTAAATCACGTTGCAGTTGTAATTGTTCTTCGTGAGATAATTCTTTAACTTGATTGAATAAACCATCAGCAATTGCTGGTGAAACAGTACTTGCTCCTGGTGCAGCAGGTGTAATTGAATCACCCATTTCTTTATAGATGAAATAGAACAAAGCTAACTGTTCATCTACATCTAGTTTATTAAATGCTCCAACTAATTCGCGAATTTGAGGGTCGTTAGTTTGTGTAGCTTCCATATTTAAATCCGATTGCAACAAATTTCTCTTAGTTTCAACCCTATCAAATTACTATTAAGTATTTAACCCTACTCAAGACAGATGTATTGATGTCGTAAAGAATAAAAATTAAACAGATAATTTCAACCCAGAGAGTATTTTTAAAAATACCATTATTTGAAATTTCTAATCAAATTTTTGTCATATAATATTGCCATGCAAAAAGTCAATCGTCTCAAGTAATAAAATTCATATATAAATCTCTTTAATTTTATTGATAAGCAGAATTAAAATATTTTTATATTTACAGATACCCAATTAAAAAACCCGGTTTTTAAAAACCAGGTTCCTTAAGTATTAGAAATTATGAGACGAATTGCTCTGATTAGATAGTCATAATTCGAGCATCTGTGTCATTCTTTAGATGCTTTTTTCCATTTCTCCTTATTCCCTATTCCCTGCTTTATAATCCCTTTATTTAGAATGATTCTGATAATCTTCCGATGATTTAGGGTCTAATTCCCAACGATTATCATCACGTCTATCTAAGATATCATTTGTTTGCAGGGGTTGTCGATCATCCATTTCCAATCCGACGGCTTTTCCTAATTCTTCTGTCACATTTTGATCTGGAGTTGCAACAGTACCACCAACAGCTTCATCACCAACAGAATTTGCATCTTCCCAATAAGCATCAACATCACCTCCGGTTAATTCTGGACTAGTTGCATTGTGCTGATTTTTTTGTTCTTTTATGACTCTTCCACCAATATTCATTCCCGGTTGTTGGCTAACTCCGGTTCCGTAGGACTCAGTTATTTCTTGAGGTAAATCGCTAATTTCAGCTTGATTATTGATATTTTCTTGGCTCATAATATTACTTATAATCTTGCACTATCACCATAGCTCTTTATTTTAAAATATCTCTCTTCCAAAAGAAGTATAACCAAAGTAGTAAAAGAATATCTCCCTTAGGAACGAAGTTAAATAGTTGATAAATACATATCGTTGTAAATAACAATCCACATAAAAGCAACCTCACAAAGTTGTCGGAAGTTATGAATCAGCAAACACTCGTTATTGCCGAAAACACTCATATTGTTGATTCATACCTTTTTTCTTATTCATGGCGATATTTATGAATAATGTGTAATATTGAATTATTTTAAGATTTTATGATTATGAATATTTCTTGATTTATCTAAAATTCGTCTAATAAAAATGATTTTTTTTGTTTGTAAATAGTAAGTTACTCATGAGAATCCCCTATATATAAGAGTATGAAAAAAAAATGAATAAATCGGAGATTTTTTTATGAAGTATGACGAATTTATCAAACACGTTCAAAGCGTTGCTCAAGTTGATTCTCGCGAACAAACTGAAAGAGTAACTCGCGCAACATTAGAAACTATTAAAGAGCGAATTGTTGGTGACGAAGCCAAAGATTTAGCCGCACAATTACCAGAAGAAATCGCTCAATATTTGCGGGGACGTGAAAGTGAAAATGGTCAACATTTTAAATTACAAGAATTTATCGAACGTGTAAGTAAGAAAGCAGATGTAGAATCCACCGATGCAATCATGCACGTCCGGGCTGTTTTTACAGTATTACAAAATGCGGTATCTCCCGGTGAATTTGCCGATTTTAAGCATAATTTTTCTGATGATTATGCAGAACTTTTTCCTACAATCAATATCTGAAAATAAAGCGTCTGCATAATAATATTAAAAAAAAAATGAAAATTAGATTAATTTAATTAATTTTTGAAGTAAAAGAACGTCAAGTCAATCACAAAGGAAAAATATGGTATCTACAAATAATTCTGGGAAAAAGAAAGTAGCAATTCTGATTGAAAATGGAGTCGAAGATTCAGAATTTCAAGTTCCTTATCAAGCGTTAAAACAAGCAGGAATGGAAGTATCTGTTTTAGGTTCTCAGATGAATGAAGCTTATAAAGGTAAGCAGGGAAAAGTTTCTCAAAAAGCTGATGCAACCACTACTGAAGCCATGGCTTCCGATTTCGATGCAGTAATAATTCCTGGAGGAATGGCTCCCGACAAAATGCGTCGCAATCCTAATACTGTGCGGTTTGTTCAAGAAGCAATGAGTCAAGGTAAACTAGTTGCTGCGGTATGTCACGGACCTCAATTATTAATTGAAGGGGATTTACTTAAAGGTAAAACTGCTACTGGTTTCAGCGCAATTCGTAAGGACATGATTAACGCTGGCACTAATTATAAAGACGAACCTTTAGTAGTAGATAGAAATTTAATTACTTCTCGTCAACCTGGTGATTTACCTATTTTTGCTACAGCAATTTTAAGTCGTTTGGGTTACGGTGGAAAAGCGGCAGATTTACCCAGCGAAAATGACCAAAATGCTGAATGGTGGAAAATTGCAGATGCTTGGGGTGGTTCTCATAAAGGAGATATTATTAGTGGTTTAAATACCGTTTTATCTGGGGAACGTTATTCTCACGAAGCTTTACGAAATTATGCTGACAAAGAATCTGATGCATCTGTAAAATCTCTATTTCAAGAGATGATTACTAATAAGGAAGTTCACATCCAAAAATTAGAATCACGTCTTGAACAATTAGGTGAAAAACCATCATTAACTACAAAGATGGCTGAAGGTTACGCTAAGGTAAAGAATGCCATTAAAGGTAGTGATGATATCTATCAAATTCGCTGTGCTTTGGGTGATTTACAGACAGGAATAAATGATGTTGGTACAATGATGGTCGCATATACTGACCCGGTAACAACTGCTATTTTTACTCAAATTCAAAAAGATATGATGAGTCAGGAACAGCGGTTAGGAGAACTTTATAAAGCAAAAATGGGCAGCGAGCTTAAACCAGCTAAACCTACAACTGGTACTGCAATATAATCAGTTAACAGTTATCAATTATTAGTCAATAAAGATAAATAGTTGATAACTGGTTTAAAAGAGGCATAAATTAATGAGCAAAACTATAAAGGTTGAAAAGACAGTAACGATAAATAAACCCCAGGATGAGCTTTATAATTTTTGGCATAACTTTGAAAATTTACCCCAGTTCATGCATCATTTAAAGTTAGTCAAGGTGTATGATGAAAAAGCTTCGCATTGGGTAGCTAAAGCTCCTTTAGGCACTAGTGTTGAATGGGATGCAAATATTATTGAAGAGCAAGAAAATGAGTTTATTTCTTGGTCTTCGGTAAAAGATGCTGATATTGAGAATTCTGGCTTTATTCGTTTTAGTAAAGCTCCTGGAAATCGGGGTACGGAGGTAAAAGTAGTCATTGTTTATCAACCACCCGGTGGTACTATTGGCGCTGTTATTGCCAAGTTATTTGGAGAAGAACCAAAACAGCAAATTGGTGATGATTTGAACCGTTTTAAAATGCTTATGGAAGCGGGGGAAATTGCAACTACAGAAGGACAACCAAAGGGTAGTTCTTAATTAGTTAGAAAGCAATTTATTTTTGAATAAATATTTCTCGGATATTTTTAGGAAACAAAATACAGGTGTGTAATGAAAAGATTAGTCAAAAAAATAGTGTGTTGGTGGCAAAATTTTATAATTAAGAGAACAGATGCAGTAGTATTGATTGGGTTAATCCTGATTTTTATATCGGTTTTTAGCTATCCAAATATCGCAGTACAAGCCGCAACACTGACACCAGAAGCAACCGAATATAATGTACCAAATCCAGATAGTCGGATTAATCTTGATAACAATAATCCCATTGAAAATATTCAACAAAATCTCAAATATGCTGCCGATAATGTTAGAGAAAAACTGAACCTTGACGAACCATTACCTGAAAGTACAAAGGATTTTCTACAGTCAACCGAACAGAAAATAGACGAGACAGTGGAGCCAATAACTGGTAAACAAAAATATTATGACCATAATTAAAGGTCAAAGGTTAGAGGTGAAAGGTCAAAGGTGAAAAACTATCAACTATCAACTATCAACTATCAACTAAACTAATAATTAATATGAAAGCTGTTTGCTGGCACGGTGCTAATGATGTACGGGTAGAAACAGTACCCGACCCTAAGATTCTCAATCCCCGTGATGCTATTGTCAAAATAACTTCGACGGCAATATGTGGTTCTGATTTACATCTTTACGATGGATATATCCCCACGATGGAAAAGGGAGATATCCTCGGACATGAATTCATGGGGGAAGTAGTTGAACTCGGTAGCGCAGTTAAGAATATTAAAATTGGCGATCGCGTTGTAATTCCTTTCACAATTTCTTGCGGTAACTGCTTTTTCTGCAATCGCGATTTATGGTCTTTGTGCGATAATTCCAACCCTAATGCTTGGATAGCTGAAAAACTAATGGGACATTCACCATCGGGTTTATTTGGCTATTCTCATATGTTGGGAGGATATGCTGGTGGTCAAGCGGAATATGCTAGAGTACCTTTTGCTGATGTCGGTTTATTTAAAGTCCCTGATGGCTTAGAAGATGACCAAGTATTGTTTTTAACCGATATTTTCCCTACCGGATATATGGCTGCGGAAAATTGTGACATCGAACCAGGTGACACTGTTGCTGTTTGGGGTTGCGGTCCAGTTGGTCAATTTGCGATTAGAAGCGCTTATTTATTAGGAGCAGAGCAAGTTATTGCTATCGACCGCATCCCCGAACGTTTGAAAATGGCAGAAGAATACGGTAAAGCAAAGGTTCTCAACTATACAGAAGTAGATGTAGGGGAAGCACTTAAGGAAATGACTGGGGGTCGAGGTCCCGATGCTTGTATTGATGCAGTGGGAATGGAAGCCCATGGTACTGATTTTATGGGTTTATTCGACCAGGTAAAACAAACGGTGCGTTTGGAAACTGACAGACCAACGGCTTTACGGGAAGCAATTGTCGCTTGTCGTAAAGGTGGTAATGTTTCTATTCCCGGTGTTTATGGTGGGTTCATAGATAAAGTACCAATGGGTGCAGCAATGAACAAAGCCTTAACCATGAAAACCGGACAAACCCACGTTCATAAATACTTAAAACCTTTACTCGAACACATTCAAAAGGGTGATATCGACCCATCTTTTGTCATTACTCATCAATTACCTTTAGAACAAGCACCACAAGGTTACGAAATTTTCAAGCATAAGCAAGATAATTGCATCAAAGTTGTGCTTAAACCGTAATTATTTTTTGATTATTAATGAGGAAAAATATGAGCGATACAACTGTTAAAAAAATCGATTCTAATTATTCTCCAACAGGGGAAATGGGACAAAAATATTTAGCTTCCGGTAAAACTGTTTCTATGCGTTTATGGGAAGATGAACAACCCGGAGAATCGAAAGAATTAAGCGCACGAGAATACGAAACTGTTGGTTATGTAATTAAAGGTCGTGCCGAATTAATATTATCCGGTCAAAAAATCATCCTTGAATCCGGAGATTCTTGGGTAGTACCAAAAGGCGCTATTCATTCCTACAATATTTTAGACTCATTTACCGCTGTTGAAGCAACAAGTCCCCCTGCTGAAGTTCATGGAAGGGATGAAGCCTAATTCAATCAAGCTAGTTGATAGTTGATAGTTGATAGTTGATAGTTAATAGTTGATAGTTGATAGTTGATAGGAGATAGTGGTTAGTTGATAATTGACAGTTGTTATTTATTTCTCCTCATTATCCATTCCCAATTACCCATTACCAATTACCAATTACCCATTCCCAATTACCAATTACCAATTAGCCATTCCCATTCCTATCACCTTTTTGCCCATACCATTTTATAATCTTCCATTGCGCCGGTATAATCTTTAAGTTTAGAACGCGCATTACCCCGACTAATATAAGCTTTATCATTATCAGGATTTAAATTTAAAGCTTGGGTATAATATTCAATTGCTTTATCATAGTTTTTCATTTCGCAACAAGTATTACCCAGTCCAATATAAGCTTTATCATTATCAGGATTTAGTCGCAAGGTTTGGGTATAATCTTCGATTGCATCACCATAATTTTTCAACTTATAATTAGCATGACCCCGATTTAGATAAATCAAAGCATTATTAGAATTTAGTTGTAAAGCTAAACTATAGTTTTCTAATGCTTTAGTGTAATTTTGATTTTTATAACAATCATTAGCTAGTTTTATATAAACTTCTACATTTTCAGATAATGATGGTAAATTTTCCGCCGATTCCGAAATTGCTCGATGATATTCATTGTTGAGTTCTGAACTGATAATATTAGAATCAACAGTAACTGTATAGTCAGATTGAATTGATGCAGTTTCAAGAGAATCTAAAGTTATTTTTTGATAATAATCTTCACTTTGAGGAAGAATTAATTCCGAATTATGGTTATTAACCTGGCTATAATTATTTATATATTCA
The DNA here is from genome assembly GCF_015207665.1 of Plectonema cf. radiosum LEGE 06105. Taxonomy (GTDB): domain Bacteria; phylum Cyanobacteriota; class Cyanobacteriia; order Cyanobacteriales; family Nostocaceae; genus Rivularia; species Rivularia radiosa_A. The sequence goes on along the minus strand of NZ_JADEWL010000126.1, from coordinate 3,866 downwards.
GGATTAATGCTTAAACCTTGTGTATAATCGGCAGTTGCTCCATTGTAATCTCCAAGTTGAGAACGGATAAGTCCTCGACTATATCTAGCTTCCGCATCCGACGGGTTGAATCGTAAATATTGATTTAAATCTGCAATTGCATTTTGATAGTCTCCTAACTTGTGAAAAGCTAATCCTCGTTGATGATAAGCTTTAATTCCATTGGGTTTGAGTTGTAAATACTGGCTAAAATCGATTATCGCTGCTTCATAATCTCCTTTTTGAGCTTTATCCAAACCTCTTCGATAAATCACTTCAATTAACTCTTGTTTTTGGCGAATTTCCGCATCTTTTTGCTGTCGTTTTATGATATTACGCGATACAGTCAACACATTACGTCGCATTTCCAACTGTGCTATTACTTGATTGCTTAATGCTCTTAATGCTTCTTGTTGCTCTAAACTTAAATCTCGTGGTACTGTATCAATTACACATAATGTTCCGATACCAAATCCTTCTGGTGTAATTAGAGGTGCGCCAGCATAAAACCGAATTTTCGGTTCTTGAGCAACCAAAGGGTTATCTGCAAATCTAGAGTCTTTCAAAGCATTGGCAACAACTAACGGTTGCTGCTGCATTATTGCATAAGCACAGAAGGCTACATCTCTGGGAGTACAATCTACATCTACACCAACCTTCGATTTGAACCATTGGCGATCGCCATCGACAAAACTAATCAATGCAATGGGGGTACGACAAATTTGTGCAGCTAAAAAGGTAAAATCATCAAATACTTTTTCTGAGGGAGTATCGAGTATTTGATATTGTCTAAGTGCTGCTAATCTAGCTAGTTCGTTATGAGGTATTGGTGGTTGCAAACCCATTTTTATGTTTCTCCGAAAATTAGTTTTAGAAAATAAAATTAATTGATTTTGGATTAACTCCACGGACTAATCCGCGAGTCTAAATGTAGTAGTTCTATAACATGAGGAACGAATGACGATGAGCAAAAATTCCTAAAATCTCTAATTGAAACTAGAATTTACAATCTAACATTTATTTGGTTGGTAATACCGCAATGTATAACACATTCAATAAACCTGAAATCATCATATATTTCATACCTTTTTAAGTATTTTATATTATATATTTGTTTATATTCAGCACTGAATTATCTCAAGTAATAGTATTTTTTCTAACCTTAATCGAAAATTTACTTTGATTTAAATTTTTATGTATAACACCATGTGACAGTTTTAAAATAATCCTATTTGAGTTGTGAAGATATGGGTTTTACTAGTTGACTGCTAGCTGTTAACAGTCAATATTTCATAAATCCTCGACGTAATACTATATTAGTATATCTAATTTTATTCAGGGGATGTGAGTATAATTCGTAATTCGTAATTCGTAATTCTTAATTAATTCCCCATAAATAATGGTGCTTCTACAGAGTATAAATCCACGGATAAATCCGGGAGCTATGTCCTGACGGTCACTATAAGTTTACAAACCTTAAAAAATTAACTTGGTGATACAAGTAACATGAAAAATCTGGTTTTTCAATTTATTAACTAATTATTAACTAATCATTCATTATCTATGATTTAAATTGTTTGGAGTTGACAATTTGACATTTAATCATTTTGTAAAGACATAAATTTGGTATTATTTGTACTTTACAATAGAGAAGAATTTATTGATATGAATACAAAAAATCAAGAACATTTAAGTGTGTCTTCAAAAAAAAAGACATTTTATGATTCATCATTGTTCCTACTCCATTATGTAAAAAAGATTGTGAATATAGGGTGTTTCCTGATGAGCAACTGTTCTAGCTAGATACAGGAAATTAAGAACCAGGGAAATGTTGATGAGATGAAGCAGAATTGTGAAAAAATCAATATATCAATATAAATATTTCAACTAGATATCAAGATGATAATGGCAAATCAAATCTGGATTGCGATTACTTTCATCGGTTTTATGCTTTTGTTTACAGTGGTAGGAATATATTCGGCAACTCAAAAGCAAAATAATACTACCGATTATTTGTTAGCAGGTAGAAATGTAAATCCTTGGTTGACAGCACTTTCAGCAATGTCCACAGGACAAAGTGGTTTACTATTTATTGGTCAAGTTGGTTTTGCTTATAAAGCCGGAATCTCTTCTATTTGGTTAATTATTGGTTGGGCAATAGGAGACTATATCGCTTGGTGGCTATTTTTTAAAAGATTAAGAGAAATTTCTGAAGCAACCAAAACCGAGACAGTTTCTGCTTTCTTAGGTCAAAATACCAACGGAGTCCGCATCATTACCGTTATTTCAGCTGTAATTACCATAGCTTTTCTTGGTTCCTACGCAGCAGCCCAATTAGTCGCAGGAAGCAAAGCACTCAGCGCAGTTTTTAACTGGGATTATAGTATCGGTACGATTATCGGAGCCATAATTGTTGTCATCTACTGTTTTTCTGGAGGAATCCGCGCTTCAATTTGGACGGATGCCGTACAAGCAATAATTATGATTGGTTCTTTACTGCTGTTATTAGCTGTTTCCATTGTAAAATGCGGTGGATTCGATGGACTTTGGACACAATTAGCTCAAATTGACCCAGCCTTGGTAAACTTAAATCCAGCAAATTTACCATTGGGTTTTATACCCTTCTTTATCGGTTGGTTAGTAGCTGGATTTGGTGTAGTCGGGCAACCTCATATTATGGTGCGTGCAATGGCAATTGATAATGCCCGAAACGTTGCCAAAGCCCGCGACATTAAAATCATCGCCGGTTTAACCACTTCATTCGCTTCCCTTGGTATCGGCTTAGCAGCACGGGTAATATTACCAGAATTATTAAATAACGGCGACCCAGAATTAGCTTTACCTTTGTTATCCTTAGATTTATTGCCAGCGGTTTTAGTAGGACTAATATTATCTGGGGTATTTTCTGCAACAATGTCCACAGCAGATTCACAGATAGTTTCTTGTTCAGCAGCCCTTACTCAAGATATCTTTCCTCAATTTGCCCATTCCTATAAAATTGTTAAATTAGGTACCTTAACAGTTACCGCAGCAGTTTTTGTAATCGCCTTAGTTGGAGACCAAAGCGTGTTTTTCTTAGTTACATTTTCTTGGTCGGCTTTAGCTTCAGCATTAGGACCTTTATTCATAGTACGTGTACTGCAAAAACCCATCAACCAAACCGTTGCGGTGGCAATGATGTTAGCTGGAATATCCGCCGCTTTAATATGGAAAACCACCCCCGAATTATCAAGACTTGTTTACGAAGTACTTCCTGGAATGGCTGCGGGAATACTAGTTTATTTGATAGCTCAGTTTTTCATTGGTGGAAATTGGAAAACAGTTAGTAGGCAATAGAAGACTACCGGAGTTATTAATTTAAATTCACTTTTATCTTGTGTTAACCTTCACTCAATTTCAACTTTCAAAATCCGATTTAGCGGTTAATCTAACACTTTCACTGACAGCAGAAGAACGTACTCGTTCGAGGTATCGTTTTCCAGCTGACGATGGACAGATGGTATGTTTATGTTTACCAAGGGGTACTATATTAAAAGATGGTGATATTTTAGAAGATGAAACTAATAATATTTCGATTAAAATTATTGCCAAACCAGAACCAGTTTTAACCGTAACTGCCCAAAGTCAGCTAAATTTAATTAAAGCTGCATATCATTTGGGAAACCGTCACGTAAAATTAGAAATTACACCAAATTATTTACGTTTATCTCCCTCCAAGGTATTACGTCAAATGTTAGAAAATCTTAGTTTACAAGTAACAGAAGAAGTTTTACCATTTCAACCCGAAACAGGAGCCTATGGACAGCATCATCCACATTAAAGGAGATGGGGTTCGGGGGAGATGGGGG
>NZ_JADEWL010000125.1 GCF_015207665.1 Plectonema cf. radiosum LEGE 06105 | reverse complement strand
TGCCTTCGGCACACCTACGGTGAACGTTCCTCAACCCAACCTACATATATCAAGATTTTTGGCTTTAACTGAACCGTATTGTGATATAATTAAAAATTTGCCGTAACGCACCAGAAAACAGATGGTGCGTTAGACGCATTTAAGTTATTGTTGAAAGTGAGATATAGTCGTGCGTCTAACACACCCTGCAAGAGAATGCCACAATTGCAAGAAGAATTGCCAATAATCCAGAAAACATACGACTTAATTAAATGGTACGTTCCAATATTGAATCGTCTTCCCAAAGTACATAAATTTACATTAGCAGACAGAACGGTGAATAAACTATATGATTTATTAGAAAATTTGATTGTAGCTCGTTATGCCCAAGAAAAACTGACTCAATTACAATCAATCAATGCAAAGTTGGTTTGCTCATTTAGAGCATGGGGATACTTGGCAATTACGCCAAGAGATATTTACTTCTCTCACCTGGTTGAGAGAGTAGAGAAGGGATGGGCAACTCCGAGTGCTGCGCGGTGGTTCGTGGAACAACAATCCTGAAAATTGCCGTTCTGCCAACCGCAACAACAACAACCCGGACAACGATAACAACAACAACGGTTTTCGGGTGGTGTGCGGTGTTGCGCCGAGCGCTCTTCTGTGCCAGAGTCGGTGTATGGGAATGCATCGAGCGTGCCGAAGAAGAGTCCAGACCTGTTCCTGTGATGCTGGTGACGGTATCCGAAAATCAAACCGGGTTGGGTAGCTTGGTAGGTAATTACCGAAGAGTTGCCCACCCTAATTAAGTCAGTCGGTATTGAAAATCGTAATTAGGAAAAGGGAGTGGGGAGTAGGGAGTAGGGCTTTGAAATCAAATATCTTCTATCCACAAAAGATTAGTTGCAAAATTTGTGTTTTTCAAAGCATTGTAAAACTTTTTATCCGCTGTAACCATTTGACATCCCTCACTTAAGGCAAGTGATAAATTCTGAAAAGAAAACGAGAGAATTTGAATGTCAAGAGTAACGTAAAGAAGCATCTCACAGTCTTCGATATCAACAGAAAAACTTAATTTTCATCTAACGGTTGTTTCATAAGCTGTTCCCTGTTAAGAGTTCCCTATTCCCACAAAAAGACTTTTTCAGCAGACCCTAGATAAAATAGAAATAAATTGACAAAACATGGGGTGAAAAATGGCAACCCAACTGAGCGAATCCAAATCCAAAGCTGGCATGGTAATATCTTGGGAAGCGCTACCCGATGATTTTATTTTAGAGGATGAGCCAGTGGAGAATACAGGTCAGCCGTTGCTGGCTGGTGCTTTGCGTGAAAGCTTGGAAATAATTGGATATATTCAACCCCAGATGTTAATCGCTTCAAATTTTGGGCTTTGTGCAACGTTAGATGGACGATTTACAGCAAAAGCACCAGACTGGGTTTATGTAAGCGCAACCAAGGAAATTGTCAGCAACCGCAAAAGCTATACACCGAATTTAGAAGGGGAAATCCCTGGGGTGGTAATGGAATTTTTGTCCGACACTACTCGTGAAGGATATGTCCAAGGTGAAGAATATTCCTCAAAACAAACTTACCCACCAGGAAAATGGTTTTTTTACGAGCAAATATTACAGGTTCCTATTTATGTAATTTTTGACCCAGACGGCGGTTTGTTAGAATTTTATAAACTAGAGAATCAGCGCTACAAGCTAGAATTACCTGACGAAAATGGTCGTCATTGGATTGATTCCATGGGTTTATTTTTAGGAACTTGGCAAGGAGCAAAAGAAGCTCGAACTGGTTACTGGTTGCGTTGGTGGGATGTGAATGGTAATTTATTGCCTTGGGCTGTTGAATTAGTTGAATTGGAACGTCAACGAGCCGAGCAGGAGCATCAACGAGCCGAACAGGAACGTCAGGAAAAAGAACGATTAATCGCTTATTTGCAATCTCAAGGTATCGATCCAAATAATTTGCCTGCTATATAAAAACTAGACAAGTCTAGACATTTATTTCTTACTTCAACGGGGGCATGGGAGCGCTTAACCCTAGGAAAATATGCCGGTTGCGTAAGTCTTTATATCTATTGCACAAAAAAACAATTGCTAGATAGTAGGATGCGTTATCGACACTAGAGCAAATTTCAGTTGAGTCCAATACAACCTCACCCCCTCCCCTCTCCAAGGCATCGGAGAGGGGTGGCTAAGAGAGGGGTGAGGTAAAATTTGTATTGCACCCAAGTGAAAACCACTATATTCCTAAACAGCTACCTCAGATTCTTCATAGGTAGGAAAATCTGTATAACCCTTAGCTTCAAAGGAATACCAAATAGCCGGTTCTGGATCGGGATTAAGTTGCCAATTATTCGCAAAACGAGCAACTAAATCGGGATTACTAATTATTGATCTGCCAAAAGCAATTAAATCAGCCTCACCACTGGCGATCGCCTTTTCTGCTGATTCGCGATCATAACCACAGTTACCCATTAAAGTACCGTCATAGACTTTTCTAATTTCGGTTAAAGTCATTGGTTCTCCCAATTCATGAAAACCAAACTCCAAACCGTCAATCATATGTAAATAACCTAGCCCATATTGATTCAACTGTTGCGCTACATAAGTAAAAGTTTCTCGGAAATCTGGTGAACCCATATCGTTATAATTACCGTTAGGAGAAAGTCTTACTCCTACTCTTGATGCATTCCATACGGTAAGAATCGATTCAACAATTTCTTTTAAAAAACGATAGCGATTTTCTAAACTACCACCATATTTATCAGTACGATGATTAGTTTTTGATTGCAAAAATTCATCGATGATGTAGCCGTTAGCACCGTGAATTTCTACTCCATCAAAACCAGCTTGTTTAGCATTTGCTGCGGCTTGACGATAATCTTCCACAACTTGAGGAATTTCTTGTGTTTCTAAAGCTCTGGGAGTTTCATGGGGCTGTTTACCCTTAGCTGTATGAGCTTCGGAACCTTCAATTTTAATCGCAGAAGGTGCAACTGGTAACTGATTATTTTCCTGAAAACTACTGTGAGAAGCTCTTCCCGTATGCCAAAGCTGTAAAAAAATTGGTGTTCCTTTGGCGTGTACTGCATCAACTACTTGTTTCCAAGCTTGTGTTTGTGCTTCCGTATAAATACCTGGTGTATGCCGCCAACCATTTGCTTGTTTGGAAATAGTAGTGCCTTCGGTAATAATTAAACCCGCACCTGCTCGTTGAGCATAGTATTCTGCCATTAAAGCATTTGGTATTCTTTCGGAACCTGCACGAGAGCGAGTCAGGGGAGCCATTACTACGCGATTTTTTAAAGATAAATCCGTGATATTGAAAGGACTCAGAAGATGGGTAAGATTTGTTGTAGAAGTCATATTTTGATAATCTTGGTAAATATCTCGATCAAAGTTCTTGCTTGGTAGGACGAATAATCATTTCGTTAACATCAACATCCCCCGGTTGCTCGATAGCATAAGTAATAGCGCGAGCAATTGCATCAGCATCAATGGCTACTGAGTACAGTTGATTGACTCCTTTGGCTGTCTCCGAATGAGAAATTGTATTAGTCAACTCGGTATCTACCGCACCCGGAGAAATATTGGTAGAACGAATTTCACCGTTGGATTCAAGTCTAATTCCTTCTGAAATTGCTTTGACAGCAAACTTAGTGGCGCAATAAACTGTACCCGCAGGAAATACTTTATGTCCCGCTACTGAAGAGAGGTTGATTATGTGACCGGATTTTTGTTGTCGCATTATCGGTAACACTGCTGCAATGGCGTACAATACCCCTTTGATATTCACATCTATCATTTTGTCCCACTCATCAACCTTTGTTTCATCTAAAGGTGACAAAGGCATCAAACCTGCATTGTTAACCAAAACATCTATACGTCCGTAAGCTTCATGATCTGCTTCCGCTAAGCTTTCAACTTCCGAATGATTGGTAACATCTGTAACTTGATACTTGGCTGTTCCACCATCTTTTTGAATGTCAGAAACCAATTCCTTGAGACGTTCTTCTCTCCTGGCCGCAAGCATTAACTTCGCTCCATTTTTCGCTAACCTACGGGCAGTAGCTTCCCCTAAACCACTGCTTGCACCTGTAATAATCACTACTTTATTTTGGATATCGGACATAATTCATTTTTACTTTCTTGGGTAATTGACATACTAGTAGACCAGTCGTCTATGAAAAATAATACCTATTTAAGCATTTGATTAAATCTAGCTGGAGGTAGATTTACCTAAAACTTGCTCGAATATAACCGTGACAAAAATTTGCATTGGTACAACAGATTTTGTTACCTTAGCTTGTAAAATAGATCCTTGCCAACTAGACAGAATAAACTTAGCAAAATAGTCAAGATGGCTATCATCATTAATTTCCCCCACTTCGTAAGCTGCTCTTAAACATCTAACAAAATATTTTTCCCACTCAGCAAACACTTGATTAAGGCGATCGCGAAATATTTCGTTTTGTGCTGACAATTCTTGAGCAAGATTACCAATTAAACAGCCATGAGTACAGTGAGAGAGTTGCATTTCTGCAATCCCCGACTCAAAGTAATTACGCAGTCGCGTCAAAGGAGAAAATCGCTCATCTTCTAAAATATTTTTGAGCTTATCCCGATACTTACTAGCAAAATAATCAATAATTGCTAATCCAAAATCTTCTTTACTAGAGAAATAATAATAAAACGAACCTTTGGGAACGCCTGCGGTAGTTAATATATCATTAAGACTTGCCGCATTAAATCCTCGTTGGACAATAATTTCCCTACCAACTCTAATTAATTGATTGCGTTTATCAGTACTCATAATAATAAAAATCAAGGTGTGTTAACCTGGATTTCTCACAAGTAAGTGGTAAGGGTTGAGTGACGGATTGATTTTCCCACTACTCACCGCTTACTCCAACTTCCTTCTTGTTTGTGAGAAATGTGGGTTAACCTGCGCGATCGCACTGCCTACAAATTATGAATGTTGAGTTACGACACTACAAAGAAATATGATTATTACTATTACATATTGCTTTCGCGTCTAACCCAACCTTTAACCTTTGCTTTTAAACTGTTTTTCTAATACATTCAATAAGGCTTCTCTAGGGAATATTGAGGATAATTTGGTGATAAAATGAGAAGCAATACCTCCAACTACAACGGTTGCACGTCCTTCTTCTAAGGCTTTCAAGGCTTGATCTACTACTTCTTCAGAGGTAGACATACTTTGAGCGTTGCGTGCTAGTGCGGGAGGAAACTTAGCTTCATTGAAAAAGTTTGTTTCAGTCGGTCCAGGACAAACTACTAAAACTCGTACTCCATATTGGCGATTTTCTGCCCATAATGCTTCGCTGAAACTGCGAACGAAAGCTTTACTAGCGGCGTAAACTGATAAATATGGTATTGGTTGAAATGCTGCAATCGAAGACACATTGATAATGCTTCCCGAACGTCGATCGCGCATTTGTGGTAAAAATCTGTGGGTTAAATCGATCAGCGCTACATTATTTAATTGTACCATTTGCACTTGGCGATCGCCATCGGTTTGAGCAAATTCACCATAGTCCCCAAAACCAGCGTTATTTACCAGTAAATCTACTGTCAAACCTTTGGTAATAGTAGCGTCAAATACTTCCTTCGTCGCCGATGGTTGAGTTAAGTCTTTGACAATCACATCAACTTGAATGTTGTATTGTTCTCGTAACTGTTGAGCAAGAGCATTCAATTTATCTTCGGAACGTGCAACAATAATAAGATTTGTATTTTGTGCAGCAAGTTTAAGAGCAAAGCTTTTACCGATACCACCGGAAGCACCAGTAATTAAGGCTGTTGGCATTTTGATTAATACATAGTTAACTACCTGACAAATGTTAACAATACTTGGTACCTAGTTCTAACTATCTAAAGTCATATAACAAAAAATTGGTAATGGGTAATTGGTAATGGGTAATGGGTAATGGATAATGGGTAATTGGTAATTGGTAATTGAACCTCTAACCTTTAACCTTTGACCTTTGACCTTTGAGCTTTAACCTTTAACCTAATTATTGGTACAATAAAATTTTAGTACAATAGAACTATTGAATCAAGATATTATGTCCGATTTAATTTTGTTTTGGCATCGTCGCGATTTACGTATTTCTGATAATACCGGAATTGCCGCAGCGTTGGAAAAAAGTCGTAAGGTGGTGGGTGTTTTCTGTCTTGATCCAAATATTCTCAAAGGGGATGATGTTGCAGCGGTAAGGGTGACTTATATGATTGGTTGTTTACAGAAACTCCAAGAAAAATACACCCAAATGGGCAGTCAATTATTAATTTTACAAGATAATCCAGTAAAAGCAATTCCCAAATTAGCAAAGGCTTTGCAGGTTAAAGCTGTATTTTGGAATTGGGATGTGGAATCTTATTCCCAGGAACGAGATATTAATGTAATTAATGCGCTACAAGAACAAGGTATTGAGTATTTAGAAAAGAATTGGGATCAATTATTAAATTCGCCAGATTTGATTCGTACTGGTTCAAATAATCCCTATACAGTGTATACTCCTTTTTGGAAGAATTGGAGCAGCAAACCGAAAGATTGTCCCGTAGAGATTGTTGATAAATTCGAGGGATTAACAATAGAAGAACAAGAAATTGCCACACAAACAGGAGTTGTTGAATTACCCACAGCGAAGGATTTAGGATTTAACTGGGATGGGGAATTAATAATTGAACCAGGGGAAAAAGCAGCCCAAGAAAGATTAGAAGAATTTTGTTTTACCAATATTAATGAATATCAAGAACAAAGAAATTTTCCGGCAATTGATGGTACATCAAGATTAAGTGCAGCTTTAAAATTTGGTGTCATCGGAATTCGTACTGTTTGGAAAGCCACCGAAGATGCATTAGAAAATAGTCGTAGTGATGAATTAGCAAATAATATTCGTACTTGGCAAAAAGAGATAGCTTGGAGAGAATTTTATCAACACGCAATGTATCATTTTCCAGAATTAGCATCGGGTGCTTATCGTGATACTTTCAAAAACTTTCCTTGGGAAACTAACGAAGTACATTTTCAAGCTTGGTGTGAAGGAAAAACCGGATATCCAATTGTTGATGCTGCAATGCGACAATTAAATCAAATTGGTTGGATGCACAATCGTTGTCGAATGATTGTTGCTAGTTTCTTGACCAAAGACTTATTAATTAATCCTCAATTAGGCGAAAAATATTTTATGCAAAGATTAATTGATGGGGATTTATCTGCTAATAATGGTGGTTGGCAATGGAGTGCTTCTAGTGGAATGGACCCCAAACCAGTAAGAATTTTTAATCCTGCATCTCAAGCACAAAAATTTGACCCGGAAGGCGAATATATTCGGCAATGGTTGCCGGAATTGCGTTCAATAGATACGGAATATTTAGTAACAGGAAAAATTACTCCTTTAGAACGTCAAGCTGTCGGTTATCCCGAACCAATTGTAGAGCATAAACAGCAACAAAAGACTTTTAAAGAAATGTATAAGAATCAAAAAGAACAGGGAGTAGGTAATAGGTAATAGGTAATAGGTAATAGGTAATAGGTAATAGGTTATAGGTAATAGGTTATAGGTTATGGGTTATGGGTAATATTTTGTAACTTTAAGGATAATAGGACTTAGCAAAAAGGCATATTTTCTTGTAGGGTGTGTAGTTTAGAATAAATTTGAACGTAGCGATAAGACTTGTAGCGTCACGCACCATCAACTTGCTAACATTAATTACATCCTATTCCTATAGTTTTTCGATTTTAAAGTACAATCCGCAATGCAAACCGATAGTCTTTTCTACGAAATATTTCAAACAGACCCAGACATTGTATTTGAACTGATTGGTAAACAATCTGCTAGAAATACAACATACACTTTTGCTTCACTTGAAGTCAAACAAACTAGTTTTCGCATGGATGGTATACTTTTACCTCCGATTTATGCGACAGATTTACCGATTGTATTTGTAGAAGTACAAGGATATAAAGATACAAAGAAAGTTGTTTATTCCAGCTTATTTAGTGAAATATTCTTGTATTTACACGATTACCAACCTGTAAATGATTGGTGCGCTGTTTTAATTTTTATTAAACGCAGTCTTGATCCACGCTTACCCATTCAGTATGAAGATTTTGCTGATAGTCCTCGTTTTATCAGGATTTACTTAGATGAATTAGAAGCAAAACCCAACCAATCATTAGGATTAAGTTTATTACAGTTGATTAGTTTGAGAAAAGAAATTGCTACCGAAAGCGCGAGAGAATTAGTTAAACGAACTCGTCAGCTTCAAGATGCCGAAAAGCAAAGAAAGTTTATACAATTAATAGAGACTGTGTTTGTTTATAAATTTCCAAATTTAGGAAGAGAAGAGATAGAAGCTATGTTGGGATTAAGTGAACTCAAGCAAACGCGAGTTTATCAAGAAGCGTTTGAAGAAGGTAAAGAGGAAGGTAAAGAAGAAGGGCAACAAGCAGGGGAATTAAGAGGTAAGCTTGCAGCAGTACCTTTGTTGTTACAAGCAGGAATAAGTGTTGAGCAAATTGCTGAACAGTTGAGTTTAGATTTGGAAACTGTAAGACAAGTTGTACGGGAACAATAATTTTTTAAATAATTACTCCCCCCAAACCGCTTTAAGATTACCCATCTCTATGAAACCTCTTTCCTCTGCGCTCTCTGCACGACAGTTGCTACAACGGGGGGAACCCCCGCAACGCACTGTCTTGTCTCTGCGGTTTTTTTATCCGTAATCTTCTGCCGGGAAAGGAGTGAGAAGTCGGGTTTTTATAAGATTTATCACCGTTGCCTGTTCCCTTTCTACTCACAAGGTAAACTCTCTCTAATAACGGTTAACTGTTGCGTATTCACATTCTCACTACTCAACTTACTTTCCCCATTCAGTTGAAGGGGAATCAAATCTTGATTTATAAATGGTTCTGCATTATGTAAAGCATCTGGATTATAGGGAATACCACCTGTTCCAATGTTGTAAAATTCAGTTTTTGTATCTCCCCTATTTGCTTGACAATTCTGGCTTACTTCTGCATTAACTCTCTCTTGTGGTAAGTTTGTTAAGCTACGAGTTGGGTCAATTCCAGGGGTGTTGATATTTACGCTACCATTTAGACCGAATTCAGAACTAGCCGTAATATCGTTGAGGAAGGTTGGTTTATTCCGGGATTCAATACCAAATAAGAATTGACTGTTAATATTGACGCTACCACCGTTTCCTGTAAATGCATTCGCTGTGATGTCGTTCCCTTCACCTTTTACAGGAAACGCAACTATAAAGGGGGTATTAATAATAATATTTCCGCCATTTCCGCCAAATTGTGCATCTCCTGCGGTGGTGGATATTTGGCTATTGTGGAACATCAAAATTATGTCATCTACCTTGAGAGTGATATTTCCGCCTGTATTACTCCGAGTTTTGGCATTTATAAAACCATTATCAAGGTTGAGGGTGCCTGCAATTAATTCTATATCGCCACCGATTCCTTCTCCTTGACTGTTAACCGCGATCGCCGCACCATCTTTTACGGTGACAATGATTGGGTCGATGATTATTTTACCGCCTTTACCTGTGGAATTTTCGGCGGTGTTGGCGAATATGCCGGCTTTTTCTCCGGTGAGGGTAATATCGTCTTTGACTGTGAGGATAATATCTCCTGCATCTCCACTATTAGAGGTAGAGGTATTGATTTGAGCGTTATTAATAATTTCTAGATTATCTGCGTTCAAGATAATATTACCAGCTTTTTTTTCTCCTAATGTGGTAGCAGTGATTTGTACCCCATTGTTTAAGGAAATAGATTGGGAATTGAATTCAATGGTTCCTCCTTTTCCTCCTCCCGTAGTTAAAGCCGATATTTCTGCTCCATCGCTAACTGTTAATTGAGGTGTAGTAATCTTGATGTTACCAGCATCTCCGGTGGCTAAATTACTTCCACCACTACTAGTTGTAATTCTACTGCGAATTATGTTGAAAACGGGATGTTTTCCAGTGACTTCAACTGAAGATGTTGCATCAATTTGAATTGTTCCTCCTTTCCCAGTACCTGTAGTAATAGCAGTTATTTCTGCTCCGTCGGTAACTGTTAATTTAGGAGTAGTAATTTTGATGTTACCACCGTCTCCACCTCCTCCAGTACTTCTCAATGAGCTAAGAGCAAAACCATCAGGTGTAGTTCCAATGATTTGCACTGACTCGCGAGCATTAATTTCTAAATTACCAGCTTTTCCTGTTCCTGTTGGTAATGGGAAACCAAATTCTTCACTTAATCCTGGAGTTAAAGCCGCTGAACTTGATATACTTGCTCCATCTTTGACAATCAATTTTCCGGTGTTAATTGTTAAAGTTCCTGCATCTCCATTTCCTAAAGCATCAATGGACAAAAAACTATCATCACCACTTAATTCTACTGAATCTGTAGCGTTGATAGTGAAGCTCGATGCTGGTTGATCACCTGATACAAAGGCTGTGATTCGAGAGCCATTTTGTAGACTGAATTTTGCTGTTTCAATTAAAATATCACCACCAGAACCTGTAAAAGCTGAAGCTGAAATAGTACTACTGTTGTCGATAGTAACAAATTCGTCGGTTTTCACACTAATGTTTCCAGCACTTCCTGCATTTGTTGTATCGGTAGTTTGGAAACCTCCGAGCAGAGAACCATCGGTTAACAACAGCGATTTTCCATCAATGTTAATGTTACCACCGTTACCATTTTCAGACCCGACAGAGGTTAAAATATTACTCTGTTTTAAAGCAACAGAATCCCTAGCTTCTACTTTAACATTACCTGCATTTCCAAAAGAAGCGATGGCGCTGATATCGCTGCTATTTAAAGAAACTGTATGAGCATTAATACTGATATTTCCAGGATTTCCGATTCCATTATTACTGATACTAACTAAAGCGCGATCGCTCATCTCGAATAATTGAGTATCAATATTGATATTTCCCGCATTACCTTCAGCACCGAAATCGACACCAGCAAAAACAGAACTGCGAAACTCTCCGTCACTGCTAACTCCATCAAATTTAACTTTATCTGTAGCAGTAATATTAATATTTCCGGCATTTCCCTTACCAAAAGTATCAGTACTTAGATTTGCACCATTGAGTACTTCAACGGAATTGGCTTTAATATTAATATCGCCTGCTTGATTACCAGTTTGCGATATTACATTTGTCAAGATATCAGCAAAATCCAATTTGAGGCTGTCGGAAACATCAATATTTACATTTCCAGCATTTCCCGTACC
Source organism: Plectonema cf. radiosum LEGE 06105 (assembly GCF_015207665.1). GTDB lineage: Bacteria > Cyanobacteriota > Cyanobacteriia > Cyanobacteriales > Nostocaceae > Rivularia > Rivularia radiosa_A. The sequence continues at coordinate 7,070 of NZ_JADEWL010000125.1, read as the reverse complement.
CAAAGTTCTGGTTAATAGTTTAGCGCTATCTTGAATATTTACAGAACCATTAGTAACTGTAATATTGATATCACCTGCATTACCGATAGCTCCATTACTCACTTCACTCGTAGCAATAGGGATAAATCCATCCCGTATGCCAGCAAATTTCACTTCATCTCTGGCTACAATATTGATATCTCCAGCATTTCCCTGTCCCCTTGTACGGGATTGCAAATTAGTTCCGTCTGTGACTTCAAGAGAACCTACACTAATATTGAGGTTCCCTGCATTACCCACACCATCTAGATTAACTCGACTGAAAATATTGGAATAATCGACTTTTGCTGTACCACTAATATCAATATTGACATCACCCGCGTTTGCAAATCCTTGTGTACTAGCATTCAATTCAGAAAATTCACTTAATAATAAAGAATTAGCAGTGATATTAATATCTCCACCTTGAGGTGTAATATCCTTTGGTGTACTATTAAAACTGCGATTATCAATAAAGCTACTTGTGAGAAAAATATTTCCAGCACTATTAAATGTAATTGTCCCACCGACTGCTCCCTGAGAGAAAATGTTAACTCCCGGATTTAAAGCAATATCTTGCTCAGCAAGTAAAGTAATATCACCACCCTTACCTGAATTACTAAATGAAGAAGCATCTATATTACCTTTGAGAGAAATTCCTCCACGAGAATCAACAGTCACAGCACCACCATCAGCAAAATCTGTTGTGTCAATGTCCCCGTTGACGGTAATATTACCTGATAAGGAACTATTAGGACGATACTGATTACTCAGAAATACCTTACCACCATCAGTAAAAGGTAAAAAGATATTTATATTTCCCACATTAATATCGGCGCTGGTTGCTGTATCGTTAAAATTAGGAATAATAAAACCTGTATTAATATTAGCAGGAACTCCTCCCTCAAAACTTGACCAATCTATACCTGCTCTTACATCTAAACTTGGTTTCCTACTACCATCGATAATTAATTCTGTGCCATCAGATAAACTGACATTTGCTAAACTTGCAATGCGATCGCTGTTATTGAAAAGAGTATTATTATCAGGATTAATTGTATTATCCGCTGAGTCAGCAAATAAAATATCGACATTACCCAAAGTGACACTTCCCCCAGCCAGAATGTGTAAAGAAGCTCCAAAATAATTTCCTAAACTCACATCTCCTGCTGCAAAAATAATTGGATCATAAGGACTATATAAATCTCCCAAACTTCCATCCAACTTTTCAATCCGAAAATTCCCCCCAGCAGTAAAACGAGCATCCCCTCCAACCTGCTTCTCACTCTGTAACACCATATCCCCACCAGAGAATAAACCGCTATTAGGATGATTTAAAGCAAAAATGTCTAATCTCTCCTTACCTCCTTCCTCAGCGCTCTCAGCGCCTCTGCGGTTTTTATTCCAATAATCTTCTAGAAAAAGACTAGTTATTTGTAAACTACCACCAGCACTAGCGATAAAAGGATTATCCTTACTATCCCTAATCTTTACAGTATCCGTAGCTTGTAGCTTCAAATCTCCACCTGCGTGAAGTTGATTTTGTAAATCGAGATTACCAGCTGCTAAAGTCAAATCTTGTCCAACTTGTAAATTACCAGCATTACTAATCATTCCAGACATTCCTTCAAACTGCAAACCCACAGGAGCCGCAACATAATTACTTAACAGAGGTGCAGCTTCCGGATTAGTAGCGCTAAACTTTTTATTATCAGGAAAGATTAAACTATTAGTAGTACTGGCGACAAAAGAACCTCTGATATCCAAACTAGCATTCTGTCCGAATATAATTCCATGAGGATTAAAAAAATAGAGATTAGCATCACCCAAAACACCCAACTTTCCCAATAGATGAGAAGAATTACTTCCCGTCACACGAGTGAAAATATTATTAATCGTTGCTGGATTTGCGAAATAGACAGAATTACCTTCCCTGATATTAAAATCCTGAAAACTGTGGAATAGATTAATTCCGCGAACCGTACCCCCATCAATGCGGTAAACTTGGGGATTAAGCGGTGTTACCACAGATTTTTCACTACCGAGAGTATTATCTGGAATAATTTGAGCAGCAACTTTAGTGGTAGTTAAGGTGAAAAGAGTTAATAAGGGTAAATACCAAAGGCAAATTCGTAAATTTATTTTCATTTATATGGGATTAGGGAGTAGGGAGTAGGGAGTAGGGTTTTGATGAGAGTTTCTGGTGTGAACGATGTTTTAAAAGTCTAGTTTAATACTTTACCTGGCGACTAGAAGTCGCGGCTACACAGACGAAACCCGCCTGAGCGGGTTGTTTTTTTAATCCACCTTACGGTGGATTTTGTTTGTGTAGCTGCGGTTTTAACCGCCGGATACTTTTTACCTGGCGACTAGAAGTCGCGGCTACACAGACGAAACCCGCCTGAGCGGGTTGTTTTTTTAATCCACCTTACGGTGGATTTTGTTTGTGTAGCTGCGGTTTTAACCGCCGGATACTTGAAAAACATCCTCTTAAGTTTTGATGAGAGTTTCTGGTGTGAACGATGTTTAGATTGTAAAAACCCGACGAATCACCCCAAAGCAATTTAGCAATAATTATACAACAAGCATCGTTATTTGGTTAGAGACTATTTACTCAATTTCTCACCGCACCCGCGTCGGGTGAATGTCAGAGTCACTGGTTGGTGCGTGACGCTATAAGACTTATTGCTACGTTAAAATTTATTCTAAACTACACACCCTACAAGAAAATTGTGCCGGTTGCGGCTATTCGTATTTAAATCCACCTGGTGCGTGGATTTTGTTTATGTAGTCGCGGTTTCAACCACCAATTACCAATTACCAATTCCCAATTCCCAATTCCCAAATGATCAAATTATCGTAAGCTAATTAAATCAGTTAATTAAAACCGCTTATAGTAGTGCATCTTTGAGGAATGAAAACCGACACAATTTTTTATACTTTGCTGCAAAATCTTCCCAGTGTTTTATTTGAACTGTTAGAACAACCTCCAAATCTAGCATTGCGCTACGAATTTTCTTCTGTGGAAGTCAAAGAGCTTACACGACGGATTGATGGGGTATTTTTACCTAAACCGCAATTTCCAGAAGAACCAATATATTTTGTTGAAGTACAGTTCCAACCAGATGAGGATTTGTATTGGCGAATAATTACTGAGGCTGGGGTTTATTTAAATCAATATAAACCAAATCGAACTTGTCAGGGTGTTGTTCTTTGGGCTAAACGCAGTTTCGATCGCGGTGTTCCCCTAGCTTATCAGGCTTTGTTTGCTGCTGGATATATTCGTATAATTTATCTAGATGAAATAGATGATGCTCCTAATAGTTCGATTGGTTTGGGAATTATCAAGCTGGTAGTCGCACCAGAAAATGAAGCAGTACAACAAGCAAGAAGTTTAATTGAATCAGTCAAGCAAGCAGATGCAGCAAACCGTAGCAATCTTTTAGAATTAGTAGAAAGGATGCTGGTTTATAAATTTTCGTCCTATAGTCGTCAGGAGTTAGAAGCAATGTTTGGTTTAAGTGAGTGGAAGCAAACCCGTTTTTATCAAGAAGTTAGGGAAGAGACAAAATTAGAAACTATCCCAGAACTTTTGAAGGAAGGTTTGACTATCGAACAAATTGCACGGGTTTTGAAATTAGATATTGAAATGGTGCGACAGGTTGTTAATCAGCAAAACGAAAAATAAAGTTTTGATTGTTATAGTCGTCAGGAGTTAGAAGCAATGTTTGGTTTAAGTGAGTGGAAGCAAACCCGTTTTTATCAAGAAGTTAGGGAAGAGACAAAATTAGAAACTATCCCTCGGTTACTTAAAATGGGTTTAACGACACAACAAATAGCACAAGCACTTGAGCTAGATGTTGAAGTAGTTCAACAGGTTGTTAATAAGCCTTCATGAAATTATACCCCACCAACTACGACAATAATCATAGAAGTCGGGTTTTGATGAGAATTTCTGGTGTGAACGATGTTTACTCCCTTCCCGGCAGAAGATTACCGATAAAAAAAACCGCAGAGACGCAGAGTACGCAGAGGAAAGAGGTTTCATAGAGATAGCTAATTTTCCTGGGGGATAGGAGTTAGAAGCGATGTTTAAATGGTAGAAACCCGACTTCTGATTCTCTTTTTCCCTCTTCCCTCTTCCCTCTTCCCTTTAAAAACGCAAACTACCTTGAAATTGAGCGTCAAAACTATTTCCACTGATACCAAGTTTAGATTGCCAAAAGCTATTATTACCTGATAAATTATTTTGGATGATTAATCCATAAGATAAATCAGAAACACGGCTATTAAAACCATTATTTGTATTACGATAATTTTTAAAATAACTTCCAACAGACCAATTTGGATTAAGTTTTTTTAATCCTTCTAGGGAATAATAAAAATTATCATTGATTTCCATTGTTCCTTTAATGTTCCAACCTGTATTCCAGCCCCAGTTGGTTTGAATAAATGCTGATTCTTTTAAACGAGAATTATCATCAATGATGATAATTCCTGGTGTGAGAGAATAGTTGAATTTTTGATTTTGATGAAACATTGAATAGCTTAAGTTTAAATAAGATGGATTGAGTGAATTTGCTGCACTATTCCAGTGAAATCGTAAGGTTGGAACATGGGTAGTAACTGATTGTGTTTTACCCTCTGCATTGACTTTCACATCATTACTAATTAAATTTAATAAACCATTCATATAAACACCTAATCCTGGTTCTTGTTTACCAGCATTATTGTTAGCGACGTTGAATGCAGATGCTGAATTTAAGTTAAACCAAAGACCTGAATTAATACCGTAATTCCAATTTCCTGATGAACCTGACCATAAAGCTTCTACTGTTGGTAAAGATAAAGAACCGTTAAAAATTTGAAATTTATGATTTAGTTGACCAATTTGAGTTAATTCTATACGGTCAGAAGCCATATCAAATGCACGAATATTCATCGGTACCATTGTTAAATCTGATGAGTTAAAGTTCTGCACAAACTGTTCACCATCTGGATTAATCAATTTAATTTCTAGAGCAGAGGAACGATTAACGGGTTGTATCGATGTTTGATTTAAAGGAATAGGTAAACCAATAAATGTTAATGGACCAAAATCATCGTTAGAAAGTCGTATTTTAGAAATATATGTATCTCCTTCTATCCACTCGCTTTCTTTTTGAATAAATTGTACGGTTCTCCGATGATTTCCTGTACGGATTTGCCAAAGATGAGATTTTTTTGGTGTAATTGAACTAGGGAAGGTAAATTTACCAGAAACTTGTTCTAAACTACTAGTGTTGTTAGTTAAAAATAAGGTTCTATTTAATCTTTGATTGATTTCTTTTCTTTGTTGTGATGTTGCTTTGGAGTTGAGAGCAGCTAAATTTTCTTGCTGATTATATTTAACTTTCGCTTCTTCTAGACTTTGTTCTAACTGTGGAGGTTGAATTGATGCAAAAATTCCTCCCATTAATAAACTGAGTGTGGTATTAGCTGTTTGTAATTTGTCAACTTTTCCTTGGTTGAAGGAAAGAGAAATACCAGGATTCGCAAATACGTTATGGTAAGTTGCTTTTACTTCTGTGGAATCATACTGTAATAAAGTCCGGTTGTGAGGATTACTCAAATATAGTCTGTGAGAATCGTCTTCTTGTTTATCAATGATATTTTCGACAATTTTTGGTTGTCTTTGACCTAATGAAACCCAAAATAACGAATTAAAATAGTAATTATCTCTTTGTTGTTGCTTGAGATAAGGATTGATTAATACATTTAACAAATCTAAGTTATCAAATTTATCACCCTGAGCAACTTTAATTCCAGGTGTAGATGTGATTTCCGGTTGAAATTTTGATTGTTCTCCGGTAAGAGGATTTTCCCAGAAGAATCCGGTTTTTGCTAAAACATCTTGGGGAATAAATGCTCCTTTAAATAAACCTTCTGCTTCTAATAGTGGTTTTAAATTATTTGTGGGAAATGCTTGAAGAATTTGAGGTGCATTTTTTGCATCTAAATTGCGGAATAATGCTCCACCACCTTGAGGATTTCGAGTCGAAGCGCTCCCTACTTTGGGAGTGACTACTAATTCTGAAATCGGTTTGATTGTATTTGAATTATTGGAATTAGTATTATTAATTGTAACTGGAGGAGCAATCACACCTTCTGGAGTAACTAATTCGGCTACGGTTGTTTGAATCGAAAAATTACTGACATCAACTTCACCAATTAAATCTTCAAAACGTTGAGGTAAAACTATAACTGATTGCATTCCCCATAATGCTTGACTTAACTTCAATTTCAGTTTATTTTCCAGTTCAGTTGTTTCTCCTTGATACAAAATTCCCGCTTGTAATCCTTTGGTTTCTATGACAATTCGATTGTCAGGTAATATCCAATAGAATTGCTCTGGTTGTCGAAAATTAGCAACGGTTAATTTATCAACAATTGGCTGTTCTTGAGCAAATTTGATATCAAAATTAGTATAGGTTTTTTCTCGAATTGGATTAAATGTTTCCGGAGAAAAATTTAAATTATCTGTAGGATTGATTAACCACGGATATCTTTTTGCACTATTACTAATCGAATTGAGAATATATAATTCTAAAACTTGTTTCTTTAAAGCTGGATTATCAATTTCCTCTTTTGGAGTTACTGGTTGTTTTTGTTGAGAATCGCTAGAATCAGACTCTAGTTTTTCTGGAATCAGAATATCGTTAGGTTGAGGAACAACCTTGATTGATTCCGGAGTGATTGTTTGTGCAACAGTTGGGGATTCTATCTGTTTTGAAGATGGAATCACCTCTGTTTGAGAATGTTTATGAGTTTCGATTAAATTGACATCAGAGATAACCGTAGCTTTACTCTGAACTATCATCAGAAAATTGATTAAAGTAATGCTTGTTAAGTAAACACAAACACTAGAATATTTTGAAAATGATTGACTAAACACTGCGAATAAAAATCAACTCTATAGTAATATCAGCGGGTTGCTCCCGTACACCCCTCCCCAACCCTCCCCTTAGCAAGGGGAGGGTTGGGGAGGGGTTTTTGTTTGTGTAGTCGCGGTT
>NZ_JADEWL010000010.1 GCF_015207665.1 Plectonema cf. radiosum LEGE 06105 | reverse complement strand
GATGGGGGGATGGGGAGATGGGGGGAAATAAATATCAACTATCAACTATCAACTATCAACCATCAACTAAGTTTTTTAATCAAGTTATTGACTTGTTTAGAAGTTTTTACTTGAATAATTGTAGCAGCGGAAATTGATTCAACTAATCCATCAATTTGATTGCTGACATCAAGAATTTCGTTTAAATTTTGCTTGGTATCTTGAATTAAACGGGTTTCTTCAACTACCTGAGCAATTCCTAGTTCCATTGCTTTGACGACTTCGCTGGTTTCTCGCTGGATATTTGTAACAACTTCTTCAATCTCTGCGGTTGCGTCACCGCTACGACTGGCTAAAACGGCGATTTCTTCGGCTATGATAGCAAACCCTTGTCCTTGCTCTCCTGCTCGTGTAGCTTCAATTCCAGCGTTGATAGCGAGTAAGTTGGTTTGCATTGCTATCTGATTAATTGATGAAATTACATGAGAAATTTTTTGTGAAGATTCTCCGAGTAATTTGACTTTTTTCGCAGTATCGCCTATTGTTTCACGGAGATAATGAATATTTTCTACGGTTAAATCTATTGCTGTAACACCAGCATTGGCGGTATGAAAAGCTTTACCAGTAATTGATGCGGCTTTTCTAGCACCTTTTGCTACAGCTTTAATTGAATATCTCATCTCTTTTACCGCTTCTAAAGTTCGGTTAATTTCCGCATCTTGCTTTTTAATATCTCTTCTTAACAAGAGTTGCTGTTGCAATTGCGATTCGGATAAATGTTCGCTTGTAAAAATACCATTGACTCGTTGTAAAAACTCTCCCAGAATTACAGCAGTTTCTTCAAATAATTGTATAGATGATTGCTGCCAAATATGAGATTGAGAACATTGACAAGCGATTAAATAACCAAATAATTTGTCATTTTCAAAAATCGGTACAAGTAAAATTGATTTAATGTCTAATGTTTCTAGTTCTTTGATGACAGAATTTTCAAACCCTGCGTGATAAATATCATCAATAGCAATTACACCATCTAGCTGATTTGTAAAAAGATGATTGCTTAATACAGGAAAATCAAATTTTTTACCCAAGGCAGAAGTGAAACCTACAGCTTGCGATTCAGCGATAAAACTTCCTCTTGGGGATGATTCTAATTTATAAATCAGTGTCTTTTCTACTTTTAAGAATTTACGGATATTTTCAACTGCTACATTACAAATATCTTGATAATTGATCAACCCAGATAAATTAACTGCAAGCTGTTGAATTATTTGGCTTTTTTCTAAATAACTTATCTGTTCTAAAGTCGAACCAATCTGAATTGCTAATTGTTTTAATAAATTTATTTCAAATGCTTGCCAAAGATGAGGTTTCCAACAATGATGCGCTATCAAAAAGCCGAATAGTTGATTATTTATAAAAATAGGTGTTAATAAAATTGCTTTAATTTTCAAGCGTTTCATTAACTCTAAATAGTCGGGACTTAATCCGGCTTCATCAATATTGTTAATAGCTAAAACTTCAGCTTTCCTATAAAAATTTCTAAGTTCCTTGGTAAGAGAAATATCTTCTATCGTGTCTCCAAAAGTTATTGGTAAACCTGGAGCAATTTCTTCCGCAATAACTTTTCCTTCACCATGAGAATTACAATGATAAATAACTACTCGATGCGCTCCTAAAATTTGTCTGACTTCTGCAACAATTTTCTTGAATAAATTTTCCTGGTCAATAGATTGACTAATTGAAATAATTGCATTTGCAAGTAATTTAGATTGTTCACTTTCAACTCTTTGTTGAAAAAGTAATTCTTGTAACTGTTCTACAATTAGATTAATGTTGCTACTTAAAACGGCAAATTCATCTTTACCTTTGATGGGAATGCGGCTATTCAGATTACCGTTAGCCATCTTTTTCACTGCTATATTTGCAGCATAAATCGGCAAAATCAAACGACGAGCAAGAGTTGCAGCGCAAATCCCCGCAAGTAATGCAGCGGCTACAGTCCCAATTGTTAACATTAATAATAACTGTTTTTGAGTTTCTTCTAACTCTTTAACCAAATTTACATCTTTATCATTACTAACTTCTGCGGTAATGATTTGATGCCCTAAATGATACGAGAATACTGTAATTCCTGCTGTCGGTAAACTGCAAATAGCAAGAGATAGCATTACAGCTTTACCGCTTAAACTAATTTTTCTCAATTGTGTCAATTGTTTGACAAAGAAATTTTGTGATTTTTTGGGTTGATTATCGATGTATTTTGGGAAGTTTATTCTTTGGTTGGGATTCGGTTTCATCAGCTATTCTCAAGTATTTCAAACTGAGCTTAATTGTCTCTTAAGTTGTAATTTTTGATAAAGTAATTGAAATTAACACTTAGTACAATATTTGACTTGTGAACTTTTTCTATTTACTTATCGTCAAGGAAAGTAGATTTTAGAATAACTTTAAAATAGCCTGTATATTCAAAACTAAATTGAACTCGTTTTCGCGCCAAATACATCCTTCTAAATAAGGAATTATATCAGGTGAAACTTGCTCAGAAGCAGATTGAATATTATCAGAATTAAATCTTATGGTACCTTTGACTTCTGGAACCATTAAACCGATAGTTTCCGTTTGGTGACGAATTACAATAATATTGTACTGTCGTAGCTGAGAAGTTTGTGACTCTAAACCTAATATGTTTGGTAAATCCACAACCCAAATAACTCGATTGTGCCAATTTATCAATCCCAAAATCAACTTCGATATATTGGGGATAGGAGTTATCAACTCATAGGGTAATACAAATACTTCTTGAGTAAATTTTACCAACAAAACTGCAATAGTACTTGCATTTAACTTTAATTGAAGATACCCATCTCCCAAATTTACTTGTGGTTCGGTTATAGATAACTTGATATCAGATGCATTCATATTTAATAAAATCTAATTTCTAATGTCGTCAATTTATGCAAATCTTGCTTTGGTAATTTATAACTGATGTTATACCAAATGTTGAAAAATTATCTTCAACAATTCTCCTTGAGTAAAAGGTTTAGTCAAATAACCACTAGCTCTAAACATTTTGGCTTTAGCTCTATCAATCAAACCTTTTCTTCCTGTCACCATAATTACAGGTACATCTTTAAAATATGTGTGTTTACGCAATAGCGAACATAATTCATAACCATCCAAATTAGGCATTTCTATATCTAGTAAAATTAAATCTGGATTTGTATTAAGAATTTGCATCAAAGCTTTTAAAGGTTCGCTAAAACCGATGACGTTGAAAAATTGTTCATCTAAAAAACATTGAATAGCGTTTAATACTGTGGGGCTATCATCAATACAAACTATGGTGTAAACCTTGTTACGAAAATTCTGCTGATGAAGACGTTGACCATTTTTGTAGGAATGATTTGTCGTTTGATTAGTTGCTTGACTATTTATCTGAGTGCTACCTGGTTTTGGTAATGGTTGTTGAGTTGGTATCTGATTTGAAGTCCTATTTAAAATAACTTTGTGGTTTTTATTTTCGGGATTTTGTAACTTTTGCTGACAGTTTTCGATGAATAAATTTACATCGAGATTGCAAAAATTAGGCATATTTCCCATAAACGTTTCTGTTGTAAATTCATAACTTCCTTCTTTTACACTAAGAAATGAACTGAGAACTTCACTAACTAATTCTTTAATTATTACTTTAGCTTGTGTAGCAGTAATTAACTTTTGATCTACTAACCAGCAAATAGCTAAATAATCCGGATTAAGTATTGCTTGATTGTCAATACTTTTTTGAAATATTACTCGTAACTGCTGATATACTTTTTTTTGCCCAAGTGCGGGAATTTGCTTACTATACTGTTGCAATTTTGCATAAAGTAAATTAAACATTTTATCCGCACGAGAGGCATAAATTAACTTACCTTCCCTAAAATCAAATGACCAAGAATCTGATACACTAAACACTTGTAAACATCCAGTAACGGGGTTGCTAGTGATTTTTTTGAGCAGCGCAACTGGCTGTATTTTCTGAAAAAATCTGTATCTACTAATAGGAAGTATTTTCATTGAAGTGGCTGGGAATTTACTATAGAGATACCGCAAAAATTAACCTTGGTTGGTAAAAACAATACAAAAAACCTATTGTTTGTGTGTTTTGCTAATGGAGGAAGATGCAATTTATCGTAACTTACATCAACTCAAGCAAACACAAAATAAACATTTTGCAGCAGTACTATTTAGAGATTAGCGGCGACTGACTCACAAACAAGGTTGTATTGCTATTAATCCTTACCCTGGGTATTTATCATTTAAAAGAACCGTCTACTGACAGCATAACCAGCATAGAGAGCGTCAGTTAGGAGGTAGATGGTAAGCAACTAACTTACTATTCTTAGATTAATCTAATTTAACAGAAAAAGTAAAAGATGTATGAAAGTTAAGATAAGCAAGTAAAGTTAATCTTAAAACCATTTTTCGCGAATGGCAAATGTTTTTTATAAACAATTATTTTTTGATATTTTGAGTTGTTATACTTAATTAATTATTTCTGTAGAATAAATTACCGTTTCTTTGTATTAAAAAAAATAATTTAAGTGGAAATATTTATTTTTTTTTCCGGATGCTAATATATTAATCAATTTGTTAGCAATTGAACGAAAATTAATATTTTATTCTTTGGATAAAACAATCATCGGGGGGTTGAGGAAGGATAAATTGGCTATATGCTCTCTTCCCCAGCGAAGATTTTGAAGCGCTGCAAATGTCCGGTTAAATACTCGTTGTTATCAGCAACCACACTTAAAGGTGAATGCTATCTTCCAAAGATGCTTCGTTAAACTTTTACTCGTAAAGTGTCAATTATCCAGTTAAAATTCTTATTCAATATTTTGCGTTATGTTGTGTAATTTACTGGCAGTTTCTTCTGGTTTTCCATCAAGAGGAAAAACTAAAATACTTTTAATTTCTGGATTATTTATTAACTCTTTTATCCGATGAAACTGCTTATCATTAATGGCAATACCGTTATATTTTTGAGCATAATTGACTTCTTCTGCGAAACCAGATTCGTTATAAGCTTGAATAAATATTCTATCCACTTTCCATTGTTGATAATCAGCGGCAAAATATTGTTTAGCCCAATAAGGATTATGATGACAAATATCAAAACTAACCGAAGGGTTAACTTGTTTCATTGCATTTATCATATTTTTTAAAAAATTTGTTAACTGAGCGGTACGATTAACTTTACCTGGTAAATCTGCATGATAACCCAAGTAATCATCCCATTGTACTGCATCAATTTTGGGATATTTTTTGACAAATTCAACTAATATCTCTTGAAAGAAATCAGCAACTTCGGGAATCTCTACATCAAGCACATAATGCTCGATTCCTGCATAAGTTTTATCAACACCGGGAACAATCCATTTTCGAGAAATAGCTAAATCAAATATCGGACTATTTTTATCTATTTTGATTCCCTTTTCAAAATAAGCATGAACTTCCATTCCTTGTTTATGTGCTTCATCTATTAACCAATCTAACCATTTGTCTTCAAATAAATTAGGACAACTTTTAAAACCTAAAGTTTGCTGCATCACTTCGCTTTTATACATAGTACAAGCATTGCCCCACACACCATGAATAATTGTATTAAAACCGCGATCGCGATAGTAGCGGACTTTTTCACGAATCATGTTTTCGCTAGCATTATTGGTGATGTGATAACGACTTAAATAAATTCCTCTAATTGCTTTTTTCTCCCAAGCTGTTTGATTTGATGGTGGTGTGATTGGTTTATTTGTAATTTCTATTTTTGGACTAGGTGATACAGTTGGAATAAAAGTTGAAGTCGGAGAAGCAGTGGGAGTTGCGGAAATCAAAGGAATATTTAGTTGTTGATTGCTAGATAAAAGTTCAATGATACCTAAATTATCTCTTTGAGTAAATAACCAATAACCACCTCCTAAAAGCAGTAATATTACGGACACAGGAATATTTAAACATCCACATCCGTTTGGTTGTTGTTGTTTTTTGCGTGACATAGTAATGCTAATAACTACCCGATAAAGAATCAGCCTAATTTATAACACCAAATCTCCTATTGGCAAATTCTCAAAAGTGTAAAAAAAATGAGTTGAACTGATTTTAGTGAGAATCTATTCCTATTGTTTTAAAGAAAGGAAACGTCTAGACAGGGCTGAGTTGATTTTTTAATAAATAAATTCGATTTGTGGCACAGATAACATTAAAATTGTATAAATAATTGATTGATTGTTTATTTCGTAAATATTATGCCTCCTCGTTGGCCCCGTAAACCAGACCGTAAGAATGACCCAGCTTACCGTAAATTAGATGATAGAATGAATTTCGCCGTTCATGTGGCGATATTTGCTCTATTTAATTCCGGTTTGTGGTTTTTCCACAATTTTCTTTTAGCTAGTTGGGAGTGGCTACCAATTTTGACCTTGAGTTGGTTATTTATACTACTCTCACATCTAATTTATATTTCGGTGATTGCAGATTATTCTAATACTCCACCAAAATCTACCTGAAGATAGATTATCAAAGCTAGGGCGATTGTAACTCGCGGTGGTACAGTTGTGTTGAGAATTTCAGCATAATTCTCAATTAGCTTGTAAATAATACGGCACTAATTCTATAGGACTTATTTTTAGGCTATGACTAGCAACGCAGAATTCATGGAAGCCCTAGCCGCTGAAATTGGCGAAAATGTCTATATTGATATAGCTAAATGGCATCTTTATTTATCGGATGCTAAATTGCATACCATGGTAGCTGAACAAGTTTATCCTTTAATAACTTCTGATAAATCTATCGATGAAGAGGATGTAATTAATGTTTTACAATCTATTCCCATAAAGGTTGGTGGTGGAAAGCATGAAGTACCTTTAATTGATTTAGTACCTACACAGTGTCAAGTAAATCTTGTGGATATTTTAGAAAAATATCAGCAGGAAATGTAATTTTCATAGTATCAAAAAGCTACGAATAAATAATTTTTTCCAAGGAGTAAAAATGACTGTTTATCAATTTCACGATGAATACTCTTTAGCAGAAGTTACCGATAAACTCGGTAAACAAGCTTTACAGTTAGGTTTAATTCCCAGTTTTACAGTACGTTTTTTTCCCGATAACAGAGAGTACTTTATTTCTCATGACAATAAATCGGAAGCACTAACACCAGAAGAAGCGTATTTGTATTTTAAAAAATTAGTCGAACAAGCCAATAATTAGTTCTTAGTTATTACTCAATTATTACTTAGTTATTAAAAAGCCTCTCTCCTGAGAAAGAGAAATAATTAGAGGGAGGCTTTAATTTTACTACACTCAAGCGGGAAGCCTGATATACAAAATTGCATATAAACTGACGTTATTAATTTGGAAAAATTTGTAACGGGTATCCATAAATGTTTTTGCAACTCAAAAATGATGGTGAATTGATTAAAGTAACTGATGTCCAACAACTGATCAATCCTAATACTGATAGTATTGAAGCTAAACAACAACAAGGTCAAGAAGAACAACCATCAGAATCTTTTAAAAAAGAAAATCTCGTCTTTCCTTCTGGTGAATCTTTACCACGTTGTTGGATAGACGCTGATTATAAAAATGGTTGATGTTTAATTGTTAATAGACGTAGCATTGCTACGTCTCTACAACTCCGGTGGTATCTAATTGAACTAACCTCCGTGCAAATTTGATCGCTTCATAAGATGTGCTAATTTTGCCTTCCACTTGTGCCACTGCTATTTCTGTCAGTAGTTTACCGATGAGTGGTGACGAAGGCAGGTTCAATGATGATATAATATGTATCCCACTTACTAATTGAGTGGGATGTGCAACCGGATCATCAGGGTTTAAGTAGCGGGCTAGTAAGGATGCGTATGTCTGTAGCGACTTGTCTTCGGACATTTCCTCAACTACATTACCATAAGCTACTGCTAAAACAGCTGTAGTCGGGAATACGCAACCCGCTTCCCGAAATAAAAAGTATTGTTCTCTCAAAGACATCGAGGATTTGTTTAACTTGGGCAATAGTCTTAAGGCACAGGTTACGCTTTGAACCTCAGCTTTGCTGTAGGTAAGTTGTTCTAATTCTACTTCTGCGATTTCTGGTTTGGGATTAACTAAACAAGCTAATTTAGCAATACCCAACCGAGTTGTTTTAACTGTATCTTTGATATTTTGTTGTAATATTCCTTTTAAAGCTGGTAAATGTTCTGCTAATTGAGAAGCAGCTTTGTCAACTTCAATAAGTAGAGAACAGCTTTGGGATGTGGCATTTTTAAAAGAAGATTTTAATAAACCATCTTCAATAGCTTTAATTAACCAAGACGTACCTTGAGGATGCGCTAACATATATCCCAATTCTACCCGTATTCGTTCGGCAGCAACTTTGTTGAGATGCTCAGTCAAAGAGCGAATTGTTGAATGGGTTTCTGGTTCAATAGTAAAACCCAACTGTGCAGCTTGACGATATCCCCGCATCAAACGTAGAGGATCATCTTGCAAATTCGCGGCTGATATCATCCGTAAAATACCTTTTTCTAAATCTTTACCACCTTGTAGCGGGTCAATTATTTCTTGGGTATGAATATTATAAGCTATAGCATTTATGGTATAATCTCTTCTCGACAAGTCGGTTTCTAAAGAATCACCTTCTTGTTGAGCAATATCAACGGTAGCATGGGGAAAAACTACACGAGCAATTTGTCTTTGCTCATCGAGTAAAACAAAGCCAGCTTGATGATATTTTGCGATTTTGCGAGCTATATTTACTGCTTCTGAAGGTAAAATAAAATCTAAATCTATATAATCGCGAGTTCTTCCTAAAATCCCATCTCGTACCGCACCACCTACTAAATAAGCTGTTTTTGGTAATAATTCCCGATTAAAAGGTAAATTTTCCGGGGTAAATATTTCTGGGTTAAATATTGTCATAAAAATAAACCAAAAGGCTAGGCAACAATCGCGTTACTTAAGCTAAATTAGCAGTAAAGCAAAACTAATCGTTGGTTTTAATATGTGTATTTGCGTAAATTGTCATTATGTAGACCGCTGTATTACCTATAATGCAGTAGAAACACAGCACCAACAACCTCATTTAACAGAAACACCTACCTTCGATCCTAATGAACCTAGTATAAATGTCAACATTCGCACTCAAGACTCCATAATTGAAATGGAGTGGGATGTTGTCGGATGCTTGAGTTTTAAGGAAGAAAAAGGCAAGTGGTCTAAATTACGTCCGGGTGAAATGGTTCCAACATAAGAGTTAGGGGCTAGTACCATCGGGGTTAAGAATTATTTTGCCATACCCAATACCAAAAGTGAACAAATACGGTTTAGCGCTGCATACTACCACTCCCGAATTCGGTTTATCTCTCAGTGATTTTGCTGGAGATAATCGTTCCGATGTATTTAAATTAGACCGTAATATTTCTAATTTGATGCATCAATATTTGATAGACTTTATTAAACCTCAAACTTGGGCTGATATGTCTTTTGTTGCTGTAGCGAAGGGGCCGGGGGGGTTTACGGGAACTCGTATTGGCGTTGTGACTGCTCGTACTTTAGGACAACAGTTGGATATTCCGGTGTTCGCGGTTTCTACTTTGGCTGCATTTGCTTGGGAAAACCGAGTTAATGATGATATTGCGATCGCGATACAAATGCCAGGGCAGCGAGGTATGATTTTTGCTGCGATTTATCAACTTACCCAAAATGGTCGTGGACTTACTGCTGTAATGCCAGATACGATAATATCACCCGAAGCATGGCAAGAAAAGTTAGCCGATCAGAGCGGGAATTATCAACTTGTGGAAGCAAATTCTGGGTTAGCTGCAACGGTGACAAGTATGCTGCAATTGGCGTATTTTGATTGGTTGCAAGGAAAACGTCCAGATTGGACGGAAGCCTTACCGTTTTATGGACAACATCCAGTTAATGGCTAATATTACACGAATTTACTCCAATTCAACTAACTTGAATCCCCAAGGTTTCAAAATCGCGATCGCAATTTCTCGTTCTATACCTTCATAAGCTTCCCACTCGGATTCGGGGTCTTTTGGGTGTCCTTCACCGACATGACCTGCAACTTTGATGACAGGAAAACCTTCGACACGATGACGTTCCAGTCCTCTGGGAAGCGATAACTTGACTTTGCGACCGATGAATTTAGATGTACTTTCATTCGCTACAGTTTCGCGGATTAAACAAATATCACCAGCAGTTCCCCAAGTTGTTGAATAAATATAGAGGAACGATATATAAGTTTTGGGTTTGATGGGTCTTTTTACAACTTGCATTATCTGTAATTACTACTCATCGTTCTTGATTCAAGAATTTCATCCAAATAGTTATAACACTATATGTGAAAGATTTTGATTTAATTATCGTTCTAATTTTAACTTTAGCTAGGAGCAAATAGGCAATCCCATTGCTAAAAATTAGAGAATAAAAGTAATTACGAATTACGAATGATTAAAATCCCATCACCTCGGCAACCGATTTAATATTTGCTTCAATACCTTGGGTAAACTGACTAGTATTATGTTTAATCGCCGTATCTGGGTCTTTCAAACCATTACCAGTTAACACACAAACCACAGTAGCACCTGGGGGAACTTGGTCTTTTACCTTCAATAATCCTGCCACAGAAGCGGCGCTGGCTGGTTCGCAAAAAACACCTTCTTCTGATGCTAAAAGTCGATAAGCGTCTAATATTTCTTCATCGGTGACAGCATTAAATTCACCCATACTAGCTGCTGCGGCTGCTACTGCTTTATCCCAACTCGCGGGATTACCAATTCTAATTGCTGTAGCTAAAGTTTCTGGATGAGCTACTCTTTGCCCATTCACTAATGGTGCAGCACCCGCTGCTTGAAAACCCATCATTTTGGGTAAATGTCCGCATTTACCATCTTGATGATATTGACAAAAACCCATCCAATATGCTGTGATATTTCCCGCATTACCCACGGGGATACACAACCAATCTGGAGCATCACCTAAAATATCTACAACTTCAAAAGCGCCGGTTTTTTGTCCTTCCAAACGGTAAGGATTAACAGAATTAACCAAAGTTACCGGATATTCCTCGGCAATTTGTCGGACAATTTCTAAAGCCTGGTCAAAATTTCCTTTAATTGCCAGTACTTCTGCACCATAAAGCAAAGCTTGAGCTAATTTACCCAAGGCTACATAACCATCGGGGATGATCACAAAAGCTCGCATTCCACCGCGTCTAGCGTAAGCTGCGGCTGCGGCGGAAGTATTGCCAGTACTCGCGCAAATTACTGCTTTGGCTCCAGCTTCCTTGGCTTTAGAAACCGCCATTGTCATTCCCCTATCTTTGAAACTACCAGTAGGGTTTAAACCGTCGTATTTGACGAAAACACGTACTTGCTTACCGATGAGTCGTGCAATTGATGGGGCGGGGATTAAAGGTGTATTACCTTCCAAAAGGGTTACAACCGGCGTATGTTCGCTAACAGGCAGGTATTGGCGATACTGTTCGATTAGTCCCTGCCAAGGTTGGCTCGGAGATTTTACAGCAGACAGGCTCAAGGTCACGGGATTTTATACAGTTCTTAATTATAAGGGTGATGTCGTTCGTATGACACTTTATCCTTTTTACTATATCAGTGGGAAGCATTACGATAATTTTTATCAAAATTTGGGATTCTCCCCCAACTTCCCCAACTCTACTTCCTTGTAAACTATTGGTATGGTAGCCAAAATTATAAATAAAGTTTCATAAAACTCTAAAATAAAAAAGACTTGCAGTATCGCTGCACTCAGTTAAAAATAAGTACGAAGAAGCACGCGGAGTAATATAACGGTGAGTCAGGCATTTGATTACGATTTGGTGATTGTAGGGGCTGGAGTAGGCGGACATGGGGCTGCTTTACACGCTGTTAGCTGTGGTTTGAAAACTGCGATTATTGAAGCGGAGGATATGGGGGGGACTTGTGTTAACCGTGGCTGTATTCCCTCGAAGGCTCTACTTGCGGCTTCCGGAAAGGTACGGGAGTTGCGCGATGCTTACCATCTCAAAGCGTTAGGAATTCAAATTGATCACGTTCGGTTTGAAAGAGAGGATATTGCAAATCATGCCAATAATTTGGTTGCTAAGATTCAATCCGATTTAACTAATTCTCTTAAACGTTTGGGTGTTGATATTATTCTAGGTCGGGGTAAACTTGTCGGAAAGCAAAAGGTGACGGTTGATACTCCTAACGGGGAAAGAACTATTACAGCTAAAGATATTATTCTTTCTCCGGGTTCGGTTCCTTTTGTTCCACCAGGGATTGAGGTAGATGGTAAAACCGTATTTACTAGCGACCAAGCGGTAAAGTTAGAATGGTTGCCGCAATGGGTGGCAATTGTCGGTAGTGGTTACATCGGTTTGGAATTTTCTGATGTATACTCGGCTTTGGGTTGCGAAATTACGATGATTGAAGCTTTGCCGCAGTTAATGCCGGGATTTGACCGTGATATTGCTAAACTTGCGGAAAGAGTATTGGTTACTAATCGTGATATTGAAACTTATTCGGGAATATACGCTAAAAAAATCACTCCTGGTTCACCTGTAGTAATTGAATTAGCAGATTTTAAAACTAAAGAAGATGTAGATGTTTTGGAAGTTGATGCTTGTTTGGTAGCTACCGGAAGGATTCCAGCAACGCAAAATATCGGTTTAGATTTGGTTGGTGTAGAACTCGATAGACGTAAGTTTATCCCAGTAAATGACTCGATGGCAGTATTAAGTGAAGGGCAACCCGTACCCCATCTCTGGGCAATTGGTGATGCTACGGGTAAGATGATGCTGGCTCATGCTGCTTCTGCTCAAGGTATTATTGCCGTAGAAAATATTTGTGGTCGAACTAAGGAAATTGATTATTCTAGTATTCCCGCAGCGGCATTTACCCATCCAGAAATTAGCTATGTAGGTATGACTCAGGAACAAGCGAAGGAAAAAGCACAAGCCGAAGGATTTGAAGTTGGAGTTAGTAAAAGTTATTTCAAAGGTAATTCCAAGGCTTTAGCAGAAGGTGAAGCCGATGGTATTGCCAAGGTTGTGTATCGTAAGGATACGGGAGAGGTTCTTGGAGTTCATATATTCGGACTCCACGCAGCTGATATTATCCATGAAGCAAGTGCGGCGATCGCCAATCGTCACAGTGTTAACAAACTCGCTCATTTAGTCCATGCCCATCCTACACTTTCCGAAGTTTTGGATGAAGCATACAAACGAGCTGCTTTATAGTTAAAGAATTTTGGATTTTAGATTTTGCGGAAAGTTTGGCGTGTAGATTCTCGAACCCCAAAACTTTCCAAGACGGATGAAGGGATTGATTTGTAGAGGTGGGGCGTATTGCTACGTCTCTACAGAATCACCGGAGTTATTAATTTTAATTCCCAATTCCCAATTCCCAATTCCCAATTCCCAATTCCCAATTCCCAATTCCCAATTAGAATCATGCAAATCCGTCGTCGTCCACCTCATCCAGATATTGCTGTATTGTCATTACGGTATCAAATTGCCGCTGCTGATGCGGAGCCAAATAATATTTTGGAAGAAATTGTTTGGTATAAAGAAGCGGAAGTTGAGCAAATGCGCGAAAAGCAATCTTTGCAGGATTTGCAGCGTCAAATAGTTAATGCACCGCCATCTCGCGATTTTGTTGCAGCGTTACGTCAAGCTAAAACTAAACCGGCTTTGATTGCAGAAGTAAAAAAAGCTTCTCCTAGTAAAGGAATTTTACGGGAAGATTTTGACCCGGTAAAAATTGCTTTAGAGTATCAAAAAGGTGGCGCTACCTGTCTTTCGGTACTTACAGATACAAAGTTTTTTCAAGGTAGTTTTGAAAATTTATCCCAGGTTCGTGCTGCTGTAGATTTACCTTTACTGTGTAAGGAATTTATAATTTATCCTTACCAAATGTATTTAGCAAGGCTTCGCGGTGCTGATGCGGTTTTGTTAATTGCGGCTATACTCAGCGACAAAGATTTACAATACTTCGTCAAAATCGCCAATGTTTTACAATTAACTGCTTTGATTGAAGTTCATACTCTAGAAGAACTTGACCGAGTTTTAGCGATAGATGGTGTTTCTTTAATTGGTATCAACAATCGTAATTTACAAGACTTTTCTGTTGACTTAAAAATTACTTGTAAGTTATTACAGGCAAGGAATCAACAATTACAAGAAAAAAATATCCTTGTTGTTAGCGAGTCGGGATTGGATACCCCTGACGATTTAAGCTTAGTTACCAATAATGGTGCTTCTGCTGTATTGATTGGTGAATCCTTGGTGAAACAACCCGATCCAGCAATTGCGATAGCTAATCTCTTAGCAAAATTTTCATAACCAACGTGCGCTATCGAGACTTTAAAGCATTATTTGTTGGCTATGTAAAAATTCATGTAAAAATCATACATCTTGAGCAACGCCCTTGGGAATCTCAAGCCTACCAATTATTTTTAACTTCATGGAGCAAATTCCTCTTCCTTCACCTATCCATTACGAATTAATCCTGCAATTGCTCGAACGTCAAACTATGACAGCAGTTAATGACAATCCAGATTTACGGAACCAGGTAAATCAATTAATCATTACGCTCCGTAAAGCTGCCGTCCAACAAAAGCATCTGGAACAAGTTTGTCAGGTTTCTTCTATGGAAATTTCCCATCGTTGGTCTATCAATCACCATAACTCCGAACAAGTCGTAGCTTCTGAATAATGATAAGTTACCATTACTCATGCAAAGCAAAACAAAGTATTTTTCTGTTGTAACGTTACAATTAGTAGTGTTTTGCAGTTCAATACAGCCGAAAGTGAAGAGTGTTTACTTGCACCACTACAATCTACTACTTGCCCTACAACAATTTTTGCTTGTAACTTTATTGTACAGACAGTGCAAATCATTAAATAGGTGGTTATTATACTATAGGAATTCTGTTTGATTTTTAAATAAGTTGTAAAGACTAGGGAAATCTTAACAGGGAACAGTTAACTATACTGATTTTTTCAATTTTCCATAAGGATTCTTATATTAAATTTTTAACTCCTGAATCAAAGGTTAAAGGTCTGGATGTCAAACCTGTAATAACTAACTCCTAATTCATAACTCTTAACTCCTAACTCCTAACCAATTCCCCAATACCTAAAAGAGCGAGTTGAATGGTCAACTCGCTCAATTGATTTGTATATTGTTAAATTTGGAATCAGTCTTCGCAGAAAGTGGAGTCTTTGTAACAACATCTTTCAATTCTCCGCATTGCACTACTCATTAGCTAACCTATGCTGTCTCCAACCAATCATAAATTTGCTCTAGCTGTTCTAAAGTCACTAAACCATATTGCCACAAAATCATTGGTAATGGACCTGGATCTTGTTCGCTGTGTCGTAAAGCTACTGCTAGCGAAGCCGCAGAAATTGACAAATCATCTTGCAAAAAATTAATCAGCCGCGAATAAGTAGTTTGTGTCATTTTTATCTCCCCTCCTTCGGTAGAGTGCATGGTTATATATCTATCCATAGTTGATAAGTAGCTAGTAGCGAGTAATTCATTTGTGACTGTAAATTTGTTTGATAAAAAATTGGGTACATTTTGTCCGACACCAGAAAACAAGCGGGAGGTGAGCGAGATAAATATTTTAGCTTGATTTCTTATCGATAGTCTCAAGTAGCACTTTGCTTAATTTAAAAGAGTTTAATACTTTCTACTTAAGTAATGACGGCTAATTAATTTCTTGTAACAAAGATTCCATAGCCTATACTCCCCTATTAGCGACTGTTTACACGTACACCAAAAGGAAGATTTTTGCTGTCAAAATTTAAAGTTGATATCCGAACTGCTAGTAGAGCAGACTAATAACTTTAATCGGTATAGCAAATCTTAACATTACAATTTGTTTTTATACCACTATTTTTGATACTTTTTTAAGATAATTCTATTGAATGTATAACTAGCAAGCTATATAAGCAAATTTGCTTTTATTTATTTTACGTAATTACTTGGTTATAGTATCATTAATTATTACTTTATCCCCTATCTTTAAATTTAATTCTGCGGCTCGTCGGGAACGTAATTCAATCACTTGATCGATAAGAGTTTTGGGACCATAAGTAGGGCAAGGTTCTTCTGTACAGGGAGGTACAGAGGAAGCGATATATTGGACTACTCCTTTACGCAGAAAAACCATATCTAAAGGAACGGGTACATTTTTCATCCAAAAGCTAACTGCTTGGGGTGAAGCAAAATCAAACAACATTCCCCGGTTATCTGGTAAAGTTGGTCTGTACATTAATCCCATTGCTTGCTGTTGTGGTGTTTGCGCTACTTCTAATTGAATTTGTGTACCGTTGGGAGTTGTTGCAACAGCCGAAATTGGTAGTTCTTGTCCTAAATTTTTCACTGCTGTTGGAGTTGTGGATACGGTAATATCAGGGCTTTTTGCTGGTGTCTGTTGAAAACAACTTACCAGTAAAAATCCTATTACTATAGGTAATAATCTTCGCCAACTCTTTATATAATTTTTAATCATTAATTAATTTCTGATGAAATACAAAGTTTAATTTGGCATTAAAAATCAAAATATTTAAGCCGAGGGAGGGAATATCAAAAAAATTTATCTTTGAGAAAATAAAATCTATTTAATATCCGGTGTTACTTACCCAATCAATTTTGACGAATAAAAAACTTGTTTGTATTCGTTATTTTGATGTTGACTTAACTTTTAAGATTCTCTTAATACATAACCGACACCGCGTACTGTTTGAATTAGGCGTTTTTGAGTTTCGTCTTCTATTTTTAGTCGTAAGTAACGAATATACACTTCAATGACGTTAGATTCACCCATAAAGTCATAACCCCAGACGTTTTCTAAAATTTGTTCGCGAGTTAATACTTCACGGGGATGTTCCATTAGATACTTTAGCAGTTCAAATTCTTTCATTGTCAAATCAATTGCTCGTCCGTTGTTAATAGCGCGACGAGTAGCAAGATCTAAAATTAAATCTCCAAAACGTAATTGTTCTGAAGTATCAACATCTTGCTTTAAATACAGCCGAACCAAGTTCATGAAATTTTCCGAACGGTAGGGTTTGAGAAAATAATCATCCGCACCAGCTTCGAGACAAGCAACGCGATCGTCAACTGTATCTCTAGCCATTAACATCAATACCGGAGCGCACACACCGCTAATTCGGAGATTTTTGCATAACGAGATTCCTGATTCTCCCGCTAGCATTCTATCGACAACAATCAAAGCAGGTTGGCGATCGCGACTATGTTGCAAACCGGAAGTGGTATTGCTAGCCAAAATCGGTTCGTAACCAATCTCTTTTAAATCAGAAGAAAGCTGAGAAGCTAGGTTTTCGTCGCTTTCGATTACTAAAACACAAGGGTTGTGAGTAAGCGTCATATCAATAGTTAGACTCGGAATAAAATTTGATGAACGTACTCTTGAAAAACACGACTACCTTTAAGGAGCCTGTATTATTTCTGGGTTGCCCATTTTATAAGTATAGAATTCGTGACAATATTCTACGCACAGAACCTTTGAAGGTCTGTGTGGAATGTAAGACGCGAATTTATTACAATGGTTGCTCTTTTTACATTAATTCAGACTCGATCAGCTTTTTACAATGTTTTAGCACGTCCAAGTATTAATCGAAGATATAAAAAAGTACAATATTTTTAATGATTAATTAACAATTGAGCGGTTTTTTTGTGATATTTAGGAAATTCTAATTACCCGGTTGACCTTCAACCTTTGACCTTTGACCTTTGACCGTTTAAGGTATTTCGACAGATGTAGGCTTGGCAATATGAGGTAAACCCCAACCTAACTTTTCTCGTAATATTCGGAAAAATTCGGGTGATTGTAAGCGGATGAAACGAGCGCTGTAATCTGACTTTTCTATTGTTACGCAATCTTCTGGTAAAACATAACAGCCACCGTTGCCGTCAACTGTCATTACTAATTGAGTTGTATTTACCGGATAGATATTAACTGGCTCGCTGTCTGGAAACACTAAAGCCCTTGAGGCTAAGGAATGAGGACAAATGGGGACTAATTGTAACGCAGCGACACCGGGGGTTACGACAGGACCACCAGCGCTTAAGGAGTAAGCTGTGGAGCCTGTTGGAGTTGAAACAATTATTCCATCTGCGGCAATATCAACTGTCGCATGATTACCGATGCCGATTTCAAAATGACACATCGAGGTCAAGGGTTCGCGATGCAAAACCATTTCATTCAAACATAAAGCTTCCCAGAGTACTGATTGTTGACGAAATACTTTAACGGTAAGCATTGCTCGTTCTTCAATGCTGTAATTACTCGTTAAAACTTGTTCTACTACTTGGGGTAATTGATTAACGTAAGCTTCGGTTAAAAAGCCCATGTGACCAGTATTTATGGCTAACATGGGAATGCCACAAGGTGCGACTTGCCGAGATGCGGCTAAAACTGTACCGTCTCCTCCAAGTACTATGACAAATTTCATGGACGAGTCAAAACCGGGGGGTGTAAGACCTTCTATTGGTGTATGGCATACGGGGCTTTGCGGGGTTGAGTAACCCAAAATTCCACCGATACCTGTGGTGATACATATATCCCAACCTTTCTCGGTGAACTGTTCTTTTAATTCGATAGCGATGCGACCCGCTATCGGTTTTTGATCGTTATATATAATGCCTGCTTTCGGCACGCTCAAATATCCAAATTAAAGAAGACGTTTTTAATTAAATCAATAGTTACATAAAATGTGTATCTAGTACACACTTTATATTGAAAGGAAGAGTGTGGGAGTTGGCAGTTGATCTGGGACAGTTAATTTCTCCCCATGTCCCTATCCCCCCATCTCCCTACTCTCTTTTAAGAAGATTGTTTAAATGGAGTTCTCTTTTCTTTCTTTTTCTTGCCTTTATTTTGTTGGTAATCCAATTCTCTAAGCTTTTTGGTAATTCTATTGAAATATTCTTGTAAATAAGATTCTAAAGTTGTAATTTGGCTTTTATCTATATCAAAAGCTGTGTATGTCTCGTTCATTGGTGCATCTAACGGTTTACCGCTTGCTAAAACTTCTGTAAAAGCAAGTCTATCGGATACGTTCCATCCCCATTGAAAGAAACGGATTATATTACGAATGGCACGAAGTAAGTTTAACGGCATCCGTGTTATTCTGGCACTTTTTCCGGATAAACGTTCGCATAAACTAATGATTTCTTGAGCGCTCCAAGCACGAGTTCCGACTAGGGGAAAGGTTTTATTTTGGGTTTCTTCTCTTCGTAAAGCCTGAATGGCAAATTTGGCGATATCCTGAGTATCCATGTAGGCTGCGGGGGAAGATTCTCCTGTCACCCATACTGGTTGTGCTTCTAAAATCGGAATCCCGTATTGTCCGATTAAACCTTGCATAAACCCAGCTAATTGTAAAATTGTATAGTTCAAGCCGGATTCTGCTAAAAACAGTTCTGTACACCGCTTAATTTCCATCAAGGGTACTTGGGGATAATCTTGATTATTCAATATTGAGAAAAATATAAAACGCTCAATATTGGCTGCTGCGGCTGCTTGAATTAATGCTACTTGCCCATCCCAATCCACTTGTTTTATGCTCATGGAATCCGTAGGACGAGATGTTGCTGCATCAATTACTGCATTTACTCCATCAAGTGCGGCTGGGAGGGTATGGGGATAACATAAATCTCCCGGTACTAATTCGGCTCCCCATTCTTTAAGGAATGCCGCTTTTTTCGCACTTCGGACTAGACAGCGCACTTCATAACCTTCATCAATCGCATGACGAGCTATCTGTCTTCCCAAGGTACCAGTGGCACCCACTATCAATATTTTCATCAGGTTTAATTAAAAAAATGTTAACTTTTATTAAAACAATTTTATTACTATTTAGTTTTTAAAGCAAAACAGTTGACACGTCAGTTATCAGTGAAAAGTTAACAGTTATCAGTGAAGCGGGAAGCTTTCCGTAGTGACATTCTCTATGTTATCTTCCACTAGACACCCCCGGAAGAGAGCTGATAACTGGTAACTGATTTAACTAATTACTCTTCAGCTTCCGCACCTTGAATCTTGAGTAACAATGTACCTATAGCCCAACCAACGAAGATTAAGCCGAAGGATAAAAAAGCTGCGTTGAACATTTCGCCGCCCATTTGTAATTCTCCTTGTTTGCGAATGATTTAATTAAGTTAAGTTTATCAGAGTGGGCATGGAAGATGGGTAAGAAGGGTATATTACTTTGAATTTGGGTAAAGTTGTAAATTAGGTTTATTTTTAATAATTTTTATGTATCTTATGTATCAATTAAATTTAGAAAAGTCTATTTCCAGTATAAACCGTCGCCCTCGTTTAGCATTAACTTTGGGAGACCCGGCAGGAATCGGAACAGAAGTTATTTTGAAGGCTTTGGCGGATTCAGAAGTTGGTGAGGGTTGTGATTTAACTGTAGTTGGAAACCGAGATTTACTATTAAAAACTTATACTAATCTACAGCAAAATGAAAATATAAAATTGGCTAATCCTGCTCAGTTGAATGTTTTGGATGTCAATTTGGATGATGATATTAAGGATGCAATTATTCCTGGAGTTGAAAATGCGGCAAGTGGTGCAGCGAGTTTTGCTTATATGGAAGCGGCTATAAATCAAACGCTTGCGGGGAAATTTGATGGAATCGTTACCGGACCGATCGCAAAGTCTGCTTGGAAGGCTGCTGGCTATAATTATCCTGGACAAACGGAAATTTTAGCCCAAAAGAGTCAAGTCCAAAGGTTTGGAATGTTGTTTGTGGCTCGTTCACCTTATACTAATTGGACGCTCCGCACGTTACTTGCTACCACACATATACCATTATGTCAAGTCCCGCAAACGCTGACACCGGAGTTGATGAGTGAGAAACTCGATTTATTAGTGGAATGTTTGTCAAGGGATTTTGGGATAAAAAATGGCAGAATTGCGATCGCGGGATTAAATCCTCACAGTGGAGAAAGGGGACAATTAGGAAGTGAGGAAGCAGATTGGTTGATTGCTTGGTTAGATTCGGAGCGTAGAAAGCGGACAAATTTAACTTTAGAAGGACCTATTCCACCGGATACAATGTGGGTGAAGCCTGGGGTTGCTTGGTATGGTAATGCTAAAATTCAATCTCAAGTTGAAAATCCAGCCGATGGTTATTTAGCACTTTATCACGACCAAGGTTTAATTCCGGTAAAGTTGATGGCGTTTGATAGAGCGGTTAATACTACGATTGGATTACCGTTTGTAAGAACATCTCCCGATCATGGAACTGCGTTTGATATTGTAGGTCAAGGAATTGCGGATGCTACGAGTATGAAAGCAGCGATTAAGTTGGCGGGTGAATTAGTATCTGTGAGGTTGGGGAATAGATAGAATTGGGTGAACGTTCGATATTGAAATTTCAAGTATTTTCCTATTCTTATTTCTGATCAAAGATAATATGAATTTAATAATTGATTAAGAATAAATTAATCAGAAAAAATTATATTTTACTTATCCATTTCGTAGAAGTGATTTGCTTTATGTTTCGTCA
The DNA here is from genome assembly GCF_015207665.1 of Plectonema cf. radiosum LEGE 06105. Taxonomy (GTDB): domain Bacteria; phylum Cyanobacteriota; class Cyanobacteriia; order Cyanobacteriales; family Nostocaceae; genus Rivularia; species Rivularia radiosa_A. The sequence goes on along the minus strand of NZ_JADEWL010000010.1, from coordinate 78,635 downwards.
GTTATTTTTATCTGCTTTGGTTCTGACGGGGCTTTATGGTTGTTTTGGAGATGAAAAAAACTCTGTTGCGATGATAACTGTTGCACAGAGCCAAAAAGATTCTAGCGTTAGTAATAATAGTCAAACAGTATTAACCTTTGCAAAGCCAAAAAAGGTGATTTATGTTGCTGTCAATGGTAATAATAAAACTGGTGATGGTAGTGTAAAAAAACCATTTATGACTTTAGATAAAGCTTTTAAAATTGCTGAACGAAACACTTTAATTAAGATGGGTGAGGGTACTTTTGAAGTTAAGGGGATGATAACAGTTCCTTCACACGTTAGTTTAGAAGGTGTTGGTCAAAAAACGATTATTACTCCAGGTCAAAATTATCCAGGTGTACTTTTTGAAGCGAAGGATTTTCAGGATGAAAAAGGTGATGGTTATCAGTTTTTTCGGAATTTTAATATTGATGGAAAAAACAAAGCTAAATTAGGATTTCGCGCTTGGGGTAGAGAGAATTCTTTGTTTGAAAATATTATCTTTACTAATTTTAATAATGCTGGAATTGATATTTCCGGTTTAAATAATGAAATTAGTAATTGCCGATTTCTCAATGCTTCTGGTAGAGAAGGTCAGAAAAATGAACATTTCTCTGGAGCAATTAAATTTATGGGGGTAAATGGCTTACTGATTCATGATAACTATATAGAAGAAAATTCTGGTGGTGGCATTAAAAGCGTTGCTAGTAATGTTCGTAATACTCAAATATATAATAATACTATTAATTTGAAAGCTGGTAAAAATCAAAAGCAAAATAAATCAGCTTCTATTGAAATTTGGGATTTACAAGAAGGCAATAAAATTTATAATAATAATTTAAATGGCTGGGTTTCACTGATTAATCAATGGAATGAAGATAAAGATATTGCGGCAAAGGGTAACTTAGTTTTTTATAAGAATAAATTGCAGGCTAATCCTGGTATTACCGATGATATGTCGGGTTTAGAATTAGGAATTAAAGGTGCGGAGTTTTATGAAAATACTTTCAGTGGATTTAAACATCGGATTTTTTGGATAGAAGGTTGGGGTGGAAAGAAAAAACCTACTAAAGATATTAGTATTCATGATAACCAGTTCAATAATTGTGGTAATGCAATGAATCTTGGTCCGAATGGAAATGGTGTTGCAAATTTGAAATTCTATGACAATGTTATTCAGAATTGTAACGGTGTAGTTATGGGAATAGGAGGTGAAAAAAAGCTAATTAATATTTCTGTCACCGATAATATTTTTGTGAATGCTCAAACAGCTATCACTTTACATGGACAAAGTAAGCAATATGTTAATCTTCGTATTGCTGGGAATAAAGCTTATGCTTCTAAAGTTGGTCTGGATAATAAAGTTGATGGATTGAATGTTTCCGGAACTAATCCAGTCAGTTTGAAAAAAGGTTTACCAGCGACTAAAGGTTTTAAGAAATAATTCAGGAATTTTCTTCCGAATTAATTAAATTTGTTTTTTGAATTAAGGTGAGTTGGATAGACTTAATCTCAAAATCATAAGTCGGGTTTTTATTAATGTTTTCTGATGCTACGGATATTTAGATCGTAAAAACCCGATTTCTGTGATTGTTGTCGTAGTGTACTTACCCTCCGGGGATATTCACGTTATTTATTGATGAGACTTATGTTTCTCAATAATTGCAAATACAAAAAAACCCCTGATAGGGGTTAATTAATTTTGGATTTATATGTAGGAAGAATCCAATGCAGGTCAGATCAAGTCTAAAATTAATTACTAGGTGTAGGTGTAGGTGCATCACCTAATGGCATTACAGCGACTATTTTGGGTGCATGGGCAAAAAAGGCTATCCTACCGCAGTTTGGACACTGTATTTTGTGGTCTACTGGTTCGCTTCCATCATGATGGGTTTGAATTAATAGGGGTTGGTCGCATTTATAGCATTGGGTAAAAATCCGGGGATTATCGGTGTTACAGTCTACCACAGTGATGGGCTGGAATTTTTTTTCTACTGGTGGTTTTGGTCTTGGTTTTGGAATATTTTCTGATTGTGTCATGGAATTATTTTTCTGCTTGCTTTAAGTTTGGCTGTGTTTTTAGCCTATCAAGTTTGAGGTTTTGTTTTTAAAACTTATATAATGGCTCAAAAATAAATTATTGCAAAATTATTTGTTTTTTTCACTTAAAATTCGCAGATGGGTAGTTGTCAAAATATATTTTCCGCTTGCTGATGAATTGTCTCTAAATCTTCGGGGGATATTTTATCAAGATTTTTTAATATAAAATTCATCCTTCCCTGATGTTTCAATTTATCCCGATGTCGATTCAAAAAGTCCCAATATAAGAAGTTGAAGGGACAAGCTTTTGCTCCGATACGTTGGGAATGCTTGTAATCACAACTTTTACAATAATCGCTCATCTTATTAATATAGTTAGCTGATGCAGCATAAGGTTTGGATGCGAGTAAACCACCATCTGCATATTGTCCCATACCGATGACGTTGGTTTGCATTACCCAATCGTAAGCGTCGATGAATGCTGTATGAAACCAATTTTCTAATTCTTGTGGTGAAATTCCTGCAATTAATCCAAAGTTATTCAATACCATCAATCTTTGAATATGATGAGCGTAACCTGTATCCATGACTTGAGTTAAGATTTGATGCAGACAGTTCATTTTGGTTTCACCAGTCCAGTAAAATTCGGGTAATGGTTTGTGATGCTCAAACCAATTCTGCTGGGAATAATCTGTATCGACATGATGATAAATTCCGTGCATATATTCTCTCCATCCCAACACCTGACGGATAAAACCTTCTACACTATTTAAAGCAAGTTGCTTTTCATGATATGCTTGTTCTGCTGCTTGGATTATTTCTAAGGGTTGGAGTAAACCAAGATTCAAGTAGGGAGAAAGCATCGCGTGCCACATTGTTTCTTCTCCTGTTACCATGGCATCTTGATATGGTCCAAATTCTGGTAAGCGAATATCTATGAAATATCTTAATACGGATAAAGCTTGAGAACGAGTTACTCCCCAACGAAATTCTTTAATTTCTCCATAAGTTGCTATATCGAGGAAATCAACTTGTTGAATTACTTCCTGGGTAATTTCATCTGGTTCAAACCATAATGGTTCAGGAGTATTTAAATTACGTGCTGGTGGTTTGCGATTATATGCATCAAGATTCCATTTTCCCCCAATGGGTTTATCTGCTTCCATTAATATATCGAAGCGTCTTCTTCCTTCCCGATAAAAATCTTCCATTAATAAACGTTTACGTTTTTTAGCCCAGTTATCAAATTCTTCGGTACTCCATAAAAATTGATTGTTGGGAAGCAAAGTTATATCACAAGCTAATGTTAAATCTTCTATGGTTTTGAGAAAAGGTTTATCATTCGGAGACATTACCAGTAATTCTGTAATTTGATTCACATTCACCCATTGTTGAAGTGGGGTTTGAAAATCTTCAGCTATTTTATATGTTACTGAGTACCCTAATTTACGTAACTCTTCCGCAAAATGCCGCATTGCTGACCAAACTAAAACCAGCTTTTGCTTATGATATTGATGTTTTTTAATATGAGAGTAGGATTCAATAAATATAATTGCTACTTTCGAGGAGTCATGACAACTTTGTAAAGCGGCTTGTGTTAAATATAGTTGGTCGCCTAATATCCAGATACCTGTTGTCATAAATTTATTGTACGAGGCATATTTAATGAATCATATAATATCCTAATAAATTGCGATAGCCCGAAAGGCGACGCTTCGCGTATCGCGCATTGTTGCTGATAGTTGCTCTTGGTTAATTAAAAATTTTAACTTCTCTTCCTTTCGGAAGCCTTTGATAGTAAACTAATATTTAATCGCAATAGTTTTTGAATCCATGTATGTAAGTACTACTCAAGCCGCTGAAATTTTAAATATTTCAACCTCTAGAATGCGCCATTTAGTCTCGCAAGGAAGAGTTAAAGGAGCTTATAAATGTGGGAAAAGTTGGATAATCCCCTTATTTAATACAATGCCTATTATTAGTACGGGCAGTAGGGGACCAAAAGCTAAATGGTGTAGAGGAATTCCTCCGATAATTACTTAAGCAAAATTATTATATAATTACTACTCAGTTATATTACTGTTCCCTATTGCCTCCGAACCCTATTCCCTGCCTAGAAGAAGTGTCTAATTAATGAAGGCACAGGTACTTAACTACAATTAATGTAAATAAAGCTGAAATTAACACAGAAGTACTAAACCTATACTTCTTGCTCATCCTTAGTTGTCAACTGCTTAATCACCAACTGCACCGCTAAAGCTAATAAACCAAGTCCAACTATCCCAAATATTCCCGTTCCTAAAGCAACTACTCCTACAACTAAGGTTCGTACTGCTGAAGAAAGACTTACTACCATCGGATTATCTGATGTTACTGGTTTATTTGCAAAAGTTGTTGCGATTGAAACCATTAATTTATAAGCTACGAATCCCAATCCTCCTGACATTACGGCTCCGATTAAACAACGTAAGGGAGTCGGTTGATTTTCTTGTTGATTCTCGGTTTGTTCGGTTAATTTTTCTTGGTTCATAATCTTATTTTATGAAAGGAAGTAGGGAGTAGGAGAAATAAATTAAATTGCAAATTGCGATTTTACCTGAATCCCATGAGTTATCAACCGGGTAACGAACAATTCTAAATCCATATTTGGAATCTCTTCTCTCATAGACAATTTTACTTGTTCGGCTTTCTCTTGAGATTCACATAATGCAAATACACTTGGACCACTACCAGACATCATGGTTCCTAAGATATCGTATTTTGCAAAGCTTTCTTTTAACTGTAATACTTGAGGATATTCCGGTAAAACTACTTTTTCTAAATCATTATGCATTTTCTGTGCGATTTCTGTTGCATCTTGACGAGTAATCGCTTGAACTATATCTCCTGAATGTACTGCATTTCCACGGGCTGCTAAATTTTCTGTATCTTTAATATAAGTATGACCAAATAATGAGCGGTAAGTATTGTAAGCCCAAGCTGTGGAAACTGATAAACTGCGATACTTTGCCAATACTATATATATACCTCCCAACCCGGATAATGGAGAAAGTATTTCACCTCGACGAGTTGCGATCGCGGTTCCTCCTCCAATGCAAAATGGGATATCAGAACCGAGTTGCGCGGCTAATTCTTCTAATTCTGACTTAGTTAATCCCAATTTCCATAATAAATCGATTCCTACTAAAACTGCTGCGGCATCTGTTGAACCTCCTGCTAAACCTGCTGCTACGGGAATGCGTTTGTGAAGCGTAATATCTACACCCCCATAAGTTGCAAAACTGTCGGGAAATTCTTGAACCATTAAATCCGCAGCCCGGTAAGCCAAATTACTTTTATCTACGGGAATCTCCTTACTATCACTCCGCAATCTAATTAACTGTACATCGTTTGCTTCCAGGTCTATCTGGTCTGCAAGCTCTATACTTTGCAGTATCATTGCTAACTCATGATAACCATCATGGCGATCGCCAATAATTTCTAAATACAAGTTAATTTTAGCTGGAGCAATTAAAGTATAGCTACGCATCGTGATTTTCTAATTCGTTAGCTAAACTCACCCATTGGATAACGCTGAGTTCTTCAGCGCGAGCTTGGGGGTTGACGCTTAACTTTTCCAATAATTGTGTCAGATTTTCGCGCTCTATTATCGATTGTAAATTATTTCGTAACATTTTTCGTTTTGCACTAAATCCCAATTTTACTAAGGTTTCCATTCTCCGGGGATTCTTCGCTACAACTTCCCTGACACAAGGAACCAATTTAATTACAGCAGAATCAACTTTTGGTGGGGGATAAAAAGCTGTGCTTGGTACTGTACAAATCATCTGACAATCTGCTAAATATTGTACCCTTACCGATAACGCTCCAAACGCTGTTCTTCCTGGTTTTGCAACAATCCTTTCGGCTACTTCTTTTTGTACTAATAACACGATTAAATCATAGGGCTGTGGATTAGGATTCCCAATCTTCCCCAATAATTTTTCAATGATAGGTCCAGTTATATTGTAAGGAATATTAGCTACTACCTTATTTTGATTTTGAAAGGAAGGAAAATCTTTAACTAAAGCGGCTAAGTCCGAAGTTAAAAAATCTTCATTCAATAATAAAAAATTTTCTCTTTCTCCTAACTTCTTAACTAATAGCTGACATAAATTGCTGTCAATTTCCACAGCAACTAAAGATTTTACCTTATCTATAAGCTGTTGAGTTAATATACCTTGACCCGGACCGATTTCCAAAACCTTGTCCGTATCTTGTAAATCAGCAGTTTTAATAATGCTACTCAAAGCCTTGTCACTACGTAACCAATGCTGAGCAAGTTCCCTTCGCGGTCTCATTCCCTACACCCCTCTTATCTAATCACTTATAATGTATCCAATTAAACTAGATTCTTACTTTTACCTTATTTTTTATACCTGTTTTTATAGTATCTAAGTATTACTATAACCCTTTTTCGCCTTTTTTATCGGGATTACAAAAATTCGCTTGATGTAACAAATAACATAAATGTACTATCGAGTCAGACAAAAGAAACCATTCGGAAGTAGCTTGATTATTCGTTTGAATAACGAGCATTTCAATGATAAATTCAGTTGAAAATTTTCATCATATTTATTTACCACGATTCCATAGCTGATTAATCGAATAGTTTGGATTGAATTTTTGAGGTAATTCCAGAACCATTGAAGGAAAGATGAATTGCGACTCGATGATTTTTTTTAGGATATGTACAAAAGCAGCTTTTTTGGTGTGTGTATTTAGACACAGATAAAATAGGAGTCCAGTTTAACTTTTGAAACAAAATCTAGGGTCTAACAACCTTATACTCTTTTTAATAATCATGTTTTACTCACTTCCTTTTCAGGTATCGTACATAGTTATTTATCTGAGTTATATCAAACAATCCACAATCTTCAGAAGTTGGGTTTTTAGAAAATTTGTCTGGGGTTACAGATACTTGTTTTAAAAAGCCAACTTCTTAATTTCAAAAAAGAATCCCACATCGTTGAGAGGTCGTTTTTACAGTGGAAGTCATAAGCAGGTAAGTTTAAGTTCTATTCACAAAAATCTACCTATAAATCCTATAAAGCTGCTAGTTTATCTTGAAATTGCGATCGCACTTCTGTGAGGTAACATTGTACCGATTAAGCTACCCGTAATAGAAATAACCACACTACCTATTAAGGTTAGTTTATATCCCCCTGTAGTATCAAATAACCATCCTGTCAGCAGAGGACCAACTAAACTAGCAGTACCCCAAGCCGTGATAATACGACCAAAAACATAGCTAGTTGCATTTACTCACCGATTGCAATGCCATCGAATAGCCGATTCCACTAGCTGTACCGAATAAAATACCGTATCCAATACCAAGCCACCAAACAGATTTTCCCACAGCTACAATCATAAATCCTACTGCTGCGATAATATAAATGCCGATGGTTGTAGTTGACGCATCAAAGCGATAATAGAAACTTGGTCCTACTACCATCGCTATCGTAAAACTAATCACTGCAACAGAAAAAACTGCGCTCAAACTAGTCAATGAAGCTCCAGTAAATTGTTGAAGCGATGGAACAAGTACACTCCAAGCATACAGTCCACCAAAACTAAGCATCAAAATAGCCCCAGCCATTACCGTTAACCATTGTCTTGTTGTCGAAGCTTTACTTTTCCCTGCAAAAGATTTTGATAGTTTTTGAGACATCTAAAACTCATCCATCCGTCTTGGATACATTACTAATTGAACGAGTAACAATTTCAATGGCTTGTTGATTATTTGATTGGTCCTGTCTGCACCAACAGTCGATACACTGCAAGCCGTGTCTCTTGTGCCAAAGCCAAGAGTGCTTCAATTACCTTTTCTGATTGCAGAATAACTCAATTGTAAAAATACACAAATATTATTTAGATAAGATTTAGTGAAATATTGGAGAAAATAAGGCTTCTATATAGTTATAATTACCTCCTTTGAGTTCTTACCTGGATTTATTCAACTTCCTTACTATTTTTAATTATTTCACCACTTCCGATTAATTCTCCCAGCCGATGCTGAATCAAAATTCCTTTTAAGGACTCATTTTCTGCCCTTAAAGCCGTATTTTCAGCTTCTAGCTCCTTAATCCTCTCCTTTAAAACCTCTTTAGTCGTTCCCGAACGGTGAATAACCACCTCCTGATAAATTTGTAAATTAGTATCCTCATCCATCCATCGCTGATAAGTTTTCGTATGTTCTTGTACCGTATGTCCCATATAATCAGCCATAGTCTTAATTGGTATACGTAAACGATGTCCGCGAATCGCAAAAGCATGACGTAAATCGTAAGGTTTGAAACCGATACCAATAGTTCTAAATTTAATATGAATTAGAGCAGTTTTATTACTCAAAGTTCCACCACTTTGGGGAAATCTAATATTTTTTAAATCAAATAATTCCACCCAATGAGGATAAATTGGAGGAATACCGCAACTTCTTTCACCCGTCTTCGTACCTCCAGTCAAACTAGGATTCAAATAAACTAAATTAAACTGATTATTGGGATGAGTAAAAGCTTGCAAATCTATTGCAAACAATTCATGAGGTCTTACACCATAAGTAGCTAACATACCATACAACCATTGCCACTGTTCCGGTAGAGTTACATCCTTACTAGCATGACTTGATAACGGTTTTCCAATAGTAGAAAAGCCATTGATAATCTCTTCATCAGTAGGGATTTGACGTAAAGTCGGTTGTGGTAAGCGAGTCGCATAAGAATCAATAATTTTAATACCATCAAAATCACAAAACTTACAAAACTTCTTCAACTGCCAAGCCAGATAAAATCTAGAATTAGTATTAGGTTTAGTTGAATTCAACGCAGATTCTAAAGCAGCTTCACTTAAACATTCATCTTGAGGTAACTTCTTTAAATGTCGTAAATAATGACTTTCCCAAGTTTTAATACCTTGTCTATTTTTTTCGTGAGTCTTCCAAAATTCTTGATGATAATCTTCGATTAATTTCGCAATAGTTTGTAACGGGTTTTCAACAGATATAGGACTTAACTTCTGCGCTTGTTTACCTAATAACTCTGGAGTCCATTGAAACTGCTTCGTCATCAACAACAAATCCAACTCCCTAGCTTTTGCAACAGCAGTTTTTAAACCCGCATCATTAGCAGGAAAACCTAACGAAATGGTATACTGTTTATTAGAACTGTTATTTTTACCAATATCTCCCGGTTTGCAAGGGAAAGTACCTTGTAAAGCAATAGTTTTGCCATTAGTTAATTTCAACTTAACTTTGACAGTATCTAAACTTAAAGCCAAATTAGCTTGGCTCACGCTATATTTTATCCGTAGATACTCACGCTCTAACTTGATAAAATCATTTTTATCAGACTGTTTAGCCTTCCACTGCTTCCATAAACTAGGTTCCCATTCATCAATTAATTTACCTTCCCATTCAGCTTGACGCGGATTGTAACTACTAAATTTCTTATTAGACATAAGTTATTACTACTATCTTTGACCAAAATGTTTAATTTATACCCTTAAAATTAGAGAGTTATTTTATTAATTAAAAACTAAAACCTGAACATTCCTAATCCCTTGCAAAGAAAATTAAACTTAAATTAACAAGAATTGTCAAAAAATATGATTTTCACAACAGTAAATACAGTATAAATTCATATCTGATTTAATTGCACTTCGCTATACAAATCTAGCGAATTGTTCTAACTTATAAATTATTTCTGAGCAGAAGTAAGTAAAACTTCGTAAAATTGCTGCTGATTAACTTAAAAAATATCACGATATCAGCTATAACTTAATAGGTCATAGATAAAACTAATACTGAAATTATCAAAAACACTTAGAGCTATAAGACTATGAACAAAATTATCCGTTACAACAAAAAATATATTTTCTCCTTGATGCTATCAGTAATCGCGATCGCAGCAAGCAGTTGTGGTTCCAATCAAAGCGTAAACAACCCAGAAAATATAGAATCCCCCGTCGCTAGCAGTCCATTACCCACCCCTACCAGCGAAATCCAACCCCCTGAAATCGACATTAACATAACTCCATCCCCCACTCCTAAAACAGTACCATTTGGGACGCAAACACCCCCATCATCAGAAACCCCCAATCAAAACAAAACTGCAAGCTCTAAAAATGTAGATATTACCGTATACACAAGCGACTTACAATGTCAAGAATTAGTACCGAAAACAGTGTCCGTATCAGTAGATGAACCAGTAAAAGATGCAGTAGGTAGAATTATTGCCGAAAAAGATAGTGGTGACTTCAACATCTCCAACTATCGAGTTAACGTAGATAATGGAATTGCCACAGTAGATTTACGTCTATCTCCCAATTCCCCACGCCAATTAACCTCACTTTCAAGCTGTGAACAATTTGCTTTATTTGGAAGTCTGAGGAAAACTTTAACTAGCAACCCCAAATGGAACATCAAAGACGTTCGCTTTACCGAAGCTGGTGAAGAAATTATTTTATAATTTGCTAATTTATTAATTGATAATTAGTAAATAATCCATTTGTAAATTATGTGACGCTTCTATATTTATCAATGGAAAATTGATAATTTTTCATTATCCATTGTCAATTTTTGAATGAAGCGTCACTATACTTTGAATAAGCTAAAATTAACGGTAAAAAAAAGATAATCGGGGCTTTAGAAGTATTTAAATTATTGCGTCTAACACACCCTAAAATAAATAATTTTACTTGTCTGCAAGCCACTTTTCTAGCAATTCAGACATAATATCGCTCATTTGACGTTCATCAGCAGCCGCAGCTAACTTCAATTTACGATGCAATTTTTTCGGTAAATAAACAGTAGTACGAACATAATCTGGGTCAGTACTTTTACTCTTAAAAGTAACCTTTTCCTCATATAAATCCTGCGGATTATCTCTTTTCTGACGAGAGCGAGCAGCATCAATTAATTCATCAAAACGGCTAGTTTTCTTCTTATTCAAGACAAAATCTCCTTGCCAACTTCACAATAACATTTCCATGCAACTTGCGCGTAAGGGTCATTTACAGCATTAACTGGTACTCCTTCTAAAGCTGCTCTTTGAAACACCGCAAGTCGCTTAATTCCTGTTTTAAAAATAGGTAGTTTAGCATTTTTTAATGCCAATTTAACCTCTTTTCCCGACTTATTTGGATTGGGAGGAATAATAGTTAACAAAATTCGATAATTAGCCTTTAATTTATTAAGTAATTCGACCATCTGCATAGTAGCAGCTAAAGCAATAGCATCTGGAGTTGTAGGTACGACAACTAAATCGCATCCGCAAGCAATGCTTTTTAACTCGTCAAAACTAGGTTTTGTAGGAGTATCAATTACTATATGTTCGTATAAAGCAGCCAAAGCTACCCCATCATCCTCATCGGCAACTTTAAACGGTAAACTACCCCGATTAGACCAGTCTAATACACTACGGTTAAGGTCTCCGTCTACTAACAAAGTATCAGCCTTAGTTTGTAGGTATGTCGCAAGGTGTAGCGCAGTTATAGACTTCCCTACACCCCCTTTAAAAGCTGCGACAGTAATAATCATCTACTTCCCCCATAAAAACTTATACCGTAAAATTTTACACTACATATTCATATGTCCCAATATCTAGATGTTTAAAAATAGCAACATCTTAACATCTAAACATTTAGATGTTAAGTAGGCTAATTTAACTAAAGTTAAATAAATATTAATTATATAATTACAAGCTTTAAACCTATATATAAAATGTTCATGCATAAAATAATTTGCCAAAAAAATACATCTAAAAAGTTAACGCGGTATATTCAAATAAAGGATAAAGCAGAAAAAAGAGTAAACTACCCGCCACTGACAGCCGTACAGGTGCAGTGGGGGCTTTAAAAGCCCAGAGTTTACCCGACTAAGTGTTAAATCACTACGATTTTTAGGTCATCTTACCTACAAATACGCAGCCAGTTTGTAGCTCTAAGGTTAACAGTTAAACAGAATCATCGGGTTTGAGTCAGTGCTGTTAGCGTAAAAAGCCTTTAAATCATTGTCCAGGCTAACATTACCCGAAAGGAGGGGCAGCAATGTCCAAAGTATTTGTTTTAGACACCATCTACAGACCATTAAGCCCAATTCATCCAGCACACGCGAGGCAATTGTTAAGAAACAAAAAAGCTTCTATTTATCGTCGCTTCCCATTCACAATTATTCTCCATACTTCACTTACTGAATTGCCTAAAACACCACTAAGGTTAAAGCTTGACCCTGGCGCTAAAACAACTGGAATTGCATTAGTTGACGATTCAACTGGCGAAGTTGTTTTTGCAGCAGAACTAAAGCATCGCGACTTTGCGATTAGAGTATGTTGGGAAAGTTGCTATCCGTTCATCAGGCAGCTTTAACATTTCTACAAAAAACGGTTTAATTCAAGGAATATCACACAAGTTTTGTCAACGTATTCATGCAAAGGACGGTTATTCTTATGCACAGTCAAGGATTTGTCAATTGCTCAACTGTCCCCATCATTGTTTGTGCTAACGCACAAATTCACTCAGGGGACGTTTTGCAATTAACCCGGACATCCTCCCACCACCAATCTGAGTACAGATTTGGTGGGGGTCTCCTGGAGGTTTGAGATGAACTACAATCTGACGGATTGCAGTAAATTTACTCATTGCACAATCAGCAATTGTATGTTGTGAAAATTTTCTATGTCATCTAATTGATAGCAGCAGTATCCTATAAAGATAGGAACATATAAAAGTAAAAGGTAAAGAATATGGATGTAAAGCTAATTCTAGTAGTACTAACAGTCGTGTTTACATTGTCATGCTTGATTTTTGGGACCAAGAATGGTTTTTATGATTCAGACAACTATCACGGAAATGGTTCGGCGCATTAAAAACGTAATGTTTCTTTAAATAGTCGATAGAGAGGAATTTGATATTACTTCCTCTCCTGTTTCTGCAAAAATAATTAAAAGTTGAATAATTCTTTGATCTGCGAGGGGATATATGAGCGAAGGCTATTCAATAGCCTCTGTTGATGAAGGGGGAAGCCAAAGTGAATTAGAATGCTTTACTTATGGTGTCCATCAAGATAACGAAGGTATGTGTCTATTGGTGCGAATGGGACCCCATCGCATCATGCTCGACTGTGGTTTGGCAGATATTTCACCTTTAACAAAAGATTTGAAAAAGTCCGCACGTCCTAATAATACTCTGTTACCAGCCGACATTGTACTAGTAACTCACGCTCATCCAGACCATGCAAGAGGATTGCTAGCATTACACAAAGCATTTCCTCTCATGCCAATTTATGCCAGCGTTGTCACCTGTAAGTTACTACCATTAAATTGGTTGGAGCAAAAATCCGAAGAAACCTGCTCATTTTTTCAAGCATTAGAACTACGTACAGTCATAGAACTTAAAGAAAATCTCACAGTAGAATTTTTTCCCTGCGGACATTTACCGGGTGCAGTAGCAATTTTACTTACCTATACAACTTCCCAACGCTCTTATAAACTGTTGTATACAGGAGACTTTTTCTTGTCCAACTCGCGATTGGTAGAAGGTTTTCGCTTGGAAGAATTACGCGGAATTGAATTAGATGTGTTAATTGTAGAAGGTAGCTACGGTACTGCTCGTCATCCCCATCGTCGTAATCAAGAAAATCAACTAGCAGAAAGAATTAATCGTGCCATTGCTGAAGGTACTTCAGTGTTAATGCCTACACCACTTTTGGGCTTAGGTCAAGAATTACTCATGCTTCTCCGTAGTCATCATCACTTTACCGGCAGAGATATAGATATTTGGGTTGATGGAAATATTGCTGCGGGATGCGATGCTTATCTAGAGCTACTCCCCCATCTCCCCCCGTCAGTCCAGAATTTTGCCCGTCATCAACCGTTATTTTGGGATGAGCGAGTGCGTCCCCGCGTCCGTCGATTAGAAGATTCAATAGTAAGCAACGTTGGCAATTCTCCCTGTATTATCCTTACCGACTCCACAACCGATTTAAATAAATATTGTCGATCGCTATCGCCTTCTTGGTTAATATTACAACCAGAAAAAACTGACGTTCGAGCAGAACATTATCCGGGATTGGGAACAGTAGAAAGCTACCTGCTAGCACAGCATAGCGATGGGCCAGGAACTACCCAGTTAATTCATAATTTGCGACCCCAACACGTTGTTTTCGTCCACGGTTCACCGAGTTATTTAGCAGATTTGACGGGTTTAGAAGAACTGCAAAATCGCTATCACGTCCATTCTCCCCCAATTCAAACCCTAGTTCAGCTTCCCATTGGAGACACATTCTTACAACCTTTCTCCCCAGATACTAATTATTCAGGAGAACTTACCCAACTAGAAACAGCAATCCTGATTACCCTTACCCATAGAATTACAAATGACCCCCGTTGGCAACAATTCGCCGACACCGGATTAATTGAGGTACGCTGGCAAGGAGAAGAACTTGTATTGCGCGGATTATCTCAAAGAGAACTACTCAACCAAAATGGCGATCGCGGCAACCGTGTGGCCATAGATTGCTGCGGAACCTGTAGACATCAAAGGGGACAGCGGTGTTGGAATCCCGCGTCCCCTTTGTATAACTTTAAAGTAACGCTAGTTGGTTACTGTCCAGCCTTTGAAAGCGAAGAATGAAAAAGTGAACTACCACACACTGACCTTACGGTACAGTGTGGGCTTCCCAATTCATCGGGAATTGCCGCCAGAACTCCGTAGTTGAGGGTCTTACATTCCCTCCAAGGGCAGGAGTCCTGGTTCCCAAGACCCATACTTTTTCTTGCAACCTGTACCTCCACCGCTTGGTTTTCGCTTATGGCATTGAGGGTCAAGATGATTCAATCGTACCACAAGAGACTGCTTGTTTCCTCATCCACCCCGGCGCTGTTCCACGCTGCGCTTGGAATTCGACTGCTTTGTGGAATCGTCAACTCGCGAGCATTCATCCCACACCGAATCTGCATATTACGGTGTGGGATGAATGCTGCTTTAGCTAAAAACAGCTTACTCAGGATTAGAATCACTAGACGGATTGTGAATGCGTTCAGCTTCCGGACAATCCTCAGTTAGCAGAGGTTCAACATTACCTCGCGGAACCGAAGCAAGCTTTTGAGTTACAGCACCAATACTTTCAAGACGAACCATTTCTTCCCAAGAACAAACTTCATCATCTTCTTCAGTTTCATAGCGCAGGGTGACTAAATCTCCCTCGATATCTATAATGCGGGCTCTTTCAATCCAGCGTTGCTGGTCCCGCAAGAAAATACATATCTCCCGCGCATCACAGCATAGTTGATAAATCTTGCGGTGTAGCATTAGTGCGCTTCTACCTTTTTCTCAACGTAATAAATCTGTCAAAATTTGGGATTAACCCAATACATAACCAAAATCACACAGTGCGGTATTATAACCCAAATCGGTACAATTAACTGATGTTTAGCCAGTTTTACGTAAATTTTGGGTTTAACAAAATGATTTTGCTCGCCGCACTCCAAAAATTCAACTCCGAATTAGTTACTCAAGGAATATTTGCTTCATAGAAATGAAATAACTGGGAATTCTCGCCGACCAAATAAAATATCGCTGATAAATCATTTCTATCATTATGAATTAAATGATACTCCAAAGCAAGTGAATATTGCGGTTGTCTAATTTGCCTACTTATAATCATTGCCATTGCTGGGAGTAGGTGGTGCGGACTCCGATTAATCCACCTCTATGTTATATATCTTAACTCAATATCCGCCGAGCTTGACCCACTTATCGAACAATAATATTAACTTTTATTTATCAAATCATATTTTACAGCAGATCGTATCTTGCTTCGGACACGATTATGATGATTTTTGCGTCAGAAATCCCGTAGAAATATTTGAAGACGCTTCCCGCTTAACTTGACCTGCGCGAACAGCATCACACAGTCGCGTTAATGCAGCAACATCTTCCGCCTGATATATTCTGGTAGCTAGCATTTGATGCAGCAACCCCTCGGACTCAACGCTTAAATATCCCGTTTGAAAAGCAGATTCAACAAGTGCGCGAATCATTATTAGTTAGTTAAAGTTAAGTTAGGTTAGCATTTCATCATCTATTATTTTGACGCAGCTACAAATATTCTTAAGTGATTGTATTCGCATTTATTTGTGATTAAAGTCACAGCCATAAAACAACGTTTTTCTCGAAATAAAACTCTTAACTCTATCCACAACAGAGTAAATCTTACTATAGCAATTTATATGTTATCAAGTAAATACCCAGCTTAAGTGTATTTATTTTTACTTTTAGATGGGGTATCTAAAATATTCTAAAGTAGCGAAAAATACTTTATATATTTAGAGTAGATTAAAATAAAAATTGGCGAAAATCCTCATCTTGATTACTTAAATGTACAAAAGTCAGATTAAAAGTAGCAAACTTACGCGCTAAAGCTTGACAAGCAGGACGTTCAGTAGCATAGTGTCCAGCATCAACTAAAATAATTCCAGCATCACGGCTTTCTTGAAACTGATGAAACTTGCAGTCAGAAGTTAAATATACCTTTGCACCAGTTTTACTTACCGCTGGAATAAAACTAGCCCCAGAGCCTCCCAAAACCGCCACTTTTTCCACAGACATCTCCAAATCCGCATTTGGAGAAAAAATTAAATTAGGTGGCTTGAGTAAAGTTTGAATTTTTGTCAGCAGTTCCCGTAAACTTAAACTAGGAGCAAGCAAACCAACACGTCCATATCCCAAACCTGGTTGTGTATTTATAATCGGATATACCTCCTTCATATTTAAAAGCTGCGCTAAAACATCCGCAGTACCATCATTTACCTGGTCAAAGTTAGTATGAGCGCTGTAAATACCAATATTATGAATAAACGCTAAACGTACCATTTCCCCAATTGCATCACCAGTACGCAGCGATTTGGGAGGAGTAAAAATCAAAGGATGATGAGCAAAAATTAGATTAACCGGATTGCCCGCATTTTTTAGATAGATAGCTTCCTGCATTACAGCCAAAGTCGGAGTTAGGCATACCAACACCCCTGCATCTTCATCTAACACCCCCGGTTCCACCTGCCATCCGCAATTATCCCATTTTTCTTGCCATACAGGATTTGCCCATTCCTCAAACCAGGTAATTAAATCGATAATTTTCATTTACTTAATTTTTAATAATTTAATAATTTACGCCTAATATAAATTAGGAGAAAGGCAATTTATAAGGTTTTAATTCCCTACTCCCTGTTTTCCAAATCATCCAGAAATATGAACAACTAACTCTCTATTATGATTACGTTGACGATGTTCCCAAATATAAATTCCTTGCCAAGTACCTAATACCAAATGTCCCCGATTAATCGGAATATGTTCGGAAGTATGAGTAATTGCAGTACGAATATGAGCAGGCATATCATCCGCACCTTCATCATCATGTATGTATTTCGCCGATTCAGGTACTAGTTTAGCCATAAAATTAGCCAAATCCAATAATACATTAGGGTCAGCATTTTCTTGAATTATTAAACTAGCCGAAGTATGACGCAAAAATAAAGTACAAAGCCCTGTTTCAACGCCAGATTCGGCAACTATTGCTTCAATCTTAGGAGTAATGTTGTACAAGGATTTACCGATTGTAGAAACTCGCAGTAATTTTTGATAGTGAGACATTTTTTTTTAGAATTTGATAATTGCAAATTTACTCGTAAATATACGTAAGCATCAATGTAGAAAGTAGCATTACCTAGTGGAAATTGCTGTGGTTTGATTCAAACTCGGTAGTTAGACTAAGTAGCATCTGTAAGAGTTGCTAGAGACAGTTTTGGAATTTTTCAGGTCATTGGGGACATCTTTTTTTATTTTTCTCAACCAACTACTTTCAGGGTGCAATAATTTTCTCGATTGAAACTGAAAAACCGCAAAATAAATAATACAGACAGTATTTAATAAATATTATAGGAACTATTAGTGCTTGAAAATCGCCGAGAGATTATGATATTTCAAAGTAGTTCCTGCTTAAAAAAAATTGAGAATGCCAAATTATCTAAAACACCGTCATCGCCGGAAGCTGAACAAAAACCCCGTCGGTATATTATTAGTAATTGTAATTTGGAGTTTAGCTATGGGTTGGCTCCTAGGTCTAGCAACCAACCTCCACTGAGCCGTTAATAATTTAAATTTATTCCCACCTCCACACCTCCCCACTTCCCGTTCCTCATCCCGAACCGCAAAATACGGAAAACCAACCCTTAGCCGGTCGGCGTTTGGGACGCGGCATTGAGGACAAAATGATACTATTATCTTAGATAAATATAAGTTCTTTGCTAAAACTAACTGTTTAGTAAACTCGTTGGCTAGTATTGGTACTATTTTTGAGTTAATTCTGGCTCGAATGCATCTTTGCCCAGCCTTTTTTCGGGTTATCAAAGGTAACGGTACTTATAATCATTGCCATCATCAATAAAATCTTTCTTCCTTACGAACCGTTAAATTAAAGAAGCCATGCTAAAAACCTTGTTGGGCGACCCCAACGCTCGTAAACTAAAAAAATACCAGCCATCCATTACTGAAGTTAATCTTTTAGAGGAAGAAATTAAAGTTCTTTCTGATGAAGAACTCAAAGGTAAAACAGTAGAGTTCAAACAGCGTCTTAAGAAAGGCGAATCCCTCGACGATATCCTTCCCGAAGCTTTTGCCGTAACTAGAGAAGCTGCAAGACGAGTTTTAGGAATGCGTCACTTTGATGTGCAGCTATTAGGTGGAATGATTCTGCATCAAGGACAAATTGCCGAAATGAAAACCGGGGAAGGTAAAACCTTGGTTGCTACATTACCTAGTTATTTAAATGCCTTAACTGGTAAAGGTGTACACGTAATTACCGTTAACGATTATTTAGCCCGTCGTGATGCTGAGTGGATGGGACAAGTACATCGATTCTTGGGATTAACTGTAGGACTAATTCAGTCCAGCATGAGTCCTATGGAACGGAAAAAGAATTACGAATGCGATATAACTTATGTTACCAACAGCGAAATCGGTTTTGACTATCTGCGGGATAATATGGCAACATCAATGGCTGATGTTGTACAGCGTCCCTTCAATTATTGCGTAATTGATGAAGTCGATTCGATTTTAATTGACGAAGCCAGAACTCCCTTGATTATTTCGGGACAAGTAGAAAGACCTACCGAAAAATATGTCAAAGCTTCCCAAATTGCCTTAGCATTAAATAAAGAAGAAGATTATGAAGTCGATGAAAAAGCTCGTAACGTACTTTTGACTGATGAAGGTTTTCAGAAAGCAGAACAGCTTTTAGAAGTAAACGACTTATTCGACCCCGAAGACCCTTGGGCTCATTTTATCTTTAATGCGATTAAAACCAAAGAACTATTTTTGCCAGATGTACACTACATTCTTCGCAATGGAGAAGTGGTAATTGTTGATGAATCCACAGGTAGGGTATTACCAGGAAGACGTTGGAGTGATGGATTACACCAAGCAATTGAAGCCAAAGAACGTGTAGAAATTCAACCCGAAACCCAAACCCTCGCTTCCATTACCTATCAAAACTTGTTTTTGTTGTATCCGAAGTTGGGAGGAATGACGGGAACCGCAAAAACAGAAGAAGTCGAATTTGAAAAAATTTACAAACTAGAAGTAGCCGTAATTCCCACCAACCGAATTAGGCAGCGTCAAGATTTAGCTGATATGGTGTTTAAAACAGAAGTCGGTAAATGGAAAGCCATTTCTAAAGAATGTGCCGAAATGCACGAAACTGGCAGACCTGTTTTGGTAGGAACCACAAGTGTAGAAAAATCAGAATATCTCAGCAAACTGTTGAAAGAGATTGGTATTCCCCATGAATTGCTCAATGCAAGACCTGAAAATGTTGAGCGAGAAGCCGAAATTGTCGCTCAAGCTGGACGGGGAGGAATGGTAACTATCGCCACTAACATGGCTGGTAGGGGTACTGATATTATTTTGGGTGGAAACGCCGAATACATGGCGCGTTTAAAAGTTCGGGAATACTTAATGCCCCGAATTGTCAAACCAGAAGACGAAGATGTATTTTCCCCTCACAGAGCAACATTACCAAGTTCAAGTGGTGGTGGACAAGGTTTTGTTCCCGGTAAAAAAGTCAAAACCTGGAAAGCTTCCCCACAAGTATTTCCCACCAGAATCAGTCAAGAAGCTGAGAATATTCTTAAACAAGCCGTAGAAGTTGCCGTTAAAGAATATGGAGAACGTAGTTTAACCGAACTTGAAGCTGAAGATAAAATTGCAGTAGCCGCTGAGAAAGCACCAACAGAAAATCCCGTAATTCAAAAAATGCGGCAAGCATACAACCGTGTTAAAGAAGAATACGAAGCATTTACAGACCTTGAACATGAGAAAATTATCTCTTTAGGTGGATTACACGTGATTGGTACCGAACGTCACGAATCACGACGGATTGACAACCAATTACGAGGACGTGCAGGAAGACAAGGAGACCCCGGTTCCACCAGATTTTTCCTCAGTTTAGAAGACAACTTGATGCGGATATTCGGTGGCGATCGCGTTGCTGGTTTAATGAATATGTTCCGTGTAGAGGAAGATATGCCGATAGAATCGGGTATGTTAACTCGCAGTTTGGAAGGAGCGCAGAAAAAGGTCGAAACCTATTATTACGACATTCGTAAGCAGGTATTCGAGTATGATGAAGTAATGAATAATCAACGTCGAGCAATTTACGCCGAACGTCGTCGAGTATTGGAAGGGCAAGACCTCAAAGAACAGGTCATTAAGTATGCTGAGAAAACGATGGATGACATCGTTGATTATTACATCAATCCAGATTTACCATCGGAAGAATGGGAATTAGAAAAATTAGTTGAAAAGGTCAAAGAATTCGTTTATCTGTTATCGGACGTGCAACCTTCCCATTTAGAAGATATGTCCATGAACGAAATCAAAGCCTTTTTACACGAACAAGTCCGCATCGCTTACGACATGAAAGAAGCTGAAGTTGACCAAATTCAACCAGGATTAATGCGTCAAGCAGAGCGATTCTTTATTTTACAGCGGATTGATACTTTATGGCGCGAACATTTACAGCAAATGGAAGCCTTGAGAGAGTCAGTCGGATTACGTGGTTATGGTCAAAAAGACCCGTTAATTGAGTATAAGAGCGAAGGTTACGAACTATTCTTGGACATGATGACAAATATCCGCCGTGACGTAGTTTACTCCTTGTTCATGTTCCAACCACAGCCACAACCTACAGTAGAAGCATCGCAAATGGTCTAACGATTTTGGATTTTAGATTTTAGATTTTGGATTGACAATTCTAAAAATATCAACCGGGTTTTAAATATCCGGTTTTTTTATATTCTCAATTACTGACCACGGATTGAGAAGGATTTCACTGATTTCACGGATTGAATTACCTATTCCCCATTCCCTATTCCCCATTCAAAGAAATACAAAATGAATGTATCAGAGGTGAAAATTATTTTAGTCGAACCAGGTGGAGCATTAAATGTAGGTTCAATTGCGCGGGTAATGAAAAATTTTGCACTCCATCAACTGGTTTTAGTTAATCCCCAATGCGATTATTTAGGGGAAGAAGCAACAAGAATGGCAGTTCATGCCAAAGACGTTTTAGAATCAGCAGTATCTGTCGCTACATTACCCCAAGCATTACAGGGATGCAAAAGAGCGATCGCCACCACAGCAAGAACCCGCGATTTCAACAGTCCGCTACAAAGTCCCCGTGAAGTATTACCTTGGTTATTGGAAGCATCCGCACAACCAGCAGCATTAATTTTCGGTAGAGAAGACCGAGGATTAAGCAACGAAGAATTAAACTACGCTCAGAAATTTATGCGTATTCCTACTGATGCCGGATATGCATCGTTGAACTTAGCTTCTGCTGTGGCAATTAGCTGTTACGAACTAGCCCAAAGTCAACCCCATACCGTTGAAACTAATATAGATGATAAAGAAATTGCATCATTAGAGGTTGTCGAAGCCTACTATAAACAGTTAGAATCACTATTGCTGTCTATTGAGTATCTTTATCCCCATACCGCCAGCAGTCGCATGGAAAAATTTCGGCAACTGTACAACCGCGCTCAGCTACAAACGCAGGAAGTCGCCATGCTCAGAGGTATTTTACGACAAATGCAGTGGGCGCTTACACAACCCGGAAAATCATAAAAACTGATGAATCAATATTAATTATGTGCGCTATTACTCTCCAAAAGTCAGAATAATAGCTTAAACTATACACAAAAATGCTACAAAGCGTGATTTGAAAACAGGTTTGGGAGTTAGTAGGGTGTTTACAGAGTAAGTGGGTTAGAAGGAGTAGCGGTGTCAGAGTCAAGTTATAAAATTACAGCTTCTGGAAGACGACAACCCACAAAGCGTCGTCAAAAATTACGTAAAGTTCAAAAGCCAGGAAACACTAAAGTAAAAGCAGTTGGAACATCGCGATCCCTTGGGCGAGGGCAGCTATCGCCTGATCAAGGTGAGACAATTTCGCGTACAGTAATTAGTTCTTCCTCAAGCACCGCGAAAACACCCCGCAAGCGAGAAAGAATCGAAGCACCAGCAGAAACCTGGCTGAGAAAAAAAAATGCATCTCAAGCAGCATCTAGTGGAATGAAATCGGCTGCTGTAAATGGCAAGATTCCACCCCTAAAATTTAAAACGCGGGTGACTAAGAGAGTCAAATTATCCCACAAAACTCGCCTCAAACCAATGGCGAGAACTATGCTTTACATATTGCGCTTATTGATTGTAGGAGTAGGTATTGGCGCAATTGTTGGTACATTATTATCAGTACTAGACCCAGCAACTCAAGTTACTACAGCCAACTTATCGAATGTAGAACAAAATCAACCCCAAGTAGCGAATAATAATCAAGGTTTCTACTTAACCCAAGAAATAATTCCCCTCAAAAGCTCTATCCAAATTCTTGCAGGTAGTAATCCAGATTTGACACCTGGAGTTTTTATTGCAGATTTAGATACAGGTAATTATGTAGATTTAAACGCTAATAGCGCATTTGCAGCCGCTAGTACAATTAAATTACCCATACTTGTTGCTTTTTTCCAAGATGTAGATGCAGGGAAAATCCAGCCGAACGAAATGTTGGTTATGGAGCAACGAATGGTTGCAGGAGGTTCCGGTGATATGCAAAGTCAGCCAGTAGGAAGCAAATTCACAGCATTAGAAGTTGCAACCAAAATGATGGTAATTAGCGATAACACCGCTACAAATATCTTAATCGACCGCATGGGCGGCATAGAAGCTTTAAATCAAAGATTTCGCAGTTGGGGATTAACAGCTACAGTACTCCGCAATCAACTACCCGATATCGAAGGAACTAACACCACCAGCCCCAAAGAATTAGGACAGGTACTCGCAATGGTGAGCAAAGGGAATTTAGTTCCAACTACGGCATCCCGTGACCGTATACTTGATATCATGCGTCAAAATCAAAGACGGCATCTATTACCCACAGGTTTGGGTGTGGGAGCAGAAATTGGTAATAAAACTGGGTATATTGGGGCAATGTTGGGAGATGTAGGTTTAATTAATTTACCCACAGGAAAGCGCTATATTGCAGCAGTCATGGTAAAGCGTCCTAGAAATGACTCCCGCGCTGAAACTTTAATTACTTCGGTATCTCGTTTAGCCTACCAATACTTTAACCAACCTCCGAGCATGACAGGAACTCCTGGGACTAATATTCTTCCTCCCAGTGGTAATTCACCTTATTTAAATAATCCCATCAACGGCACAATCCCTTATCAACCCCCACAAATGAATACCGTTCCCAGCGGTGTAAATAACACAATACCCACAACAACTTATCCACAGTATTATTATCCTTATCAAAATCAAAGGTAGAAAAAACCATTTCTCAACCAAAGTTCATATAATCTACTAATTTTGGATTGCGATTATTAATTATATCGTGGGTAGGGATGATAATTTATATTTTGATTACATCTTCGTAAATTTCTGTCATTCTCAAGGTTAAGCTCTGAGAATCTAAGTGCAATTCATTATCTTTACCTAAAATTGTCAATGACCAATTTCCTTGAGAATCTTTTCGATAAATCTCTATTTTAATTTCGTCTTGAGAGACTAATACATATTCTTGTAAACTTTCTAAAGTTCGGTAATTTACAAGTTTTTCCCGTCTATCAGTTGTTTCCGTGCTAGGTGAAAGCACTTCGATAATTAAGCAAGGATAATCCACAGAAAAACGGTCTTGGTCATCTGGGTCACAGGTTACAATAATATCGGGATAGTAATATATATTTCTAGTATTTTGAATATTTTGGCTGGCTAACTGTATATTTACTTTCATATCAGCCATGAAGACGCTACAAGAACCACCACGTAAATAAGAACGCAAGCGTGAATAAATATTCCCAGCGATTAGATTATGTTCCTTACTACCTCCAGACATTGCGAATAGTTGTCCGCAAACATATTCGTGACGAATTTCGCTGCTTTGTTCAAGTTCAAGGTATTCTTCAACGGTAAAGATATGTATAGGGGATTGCATGGCTTTTCGGGCAACTTTTCTTAATACTATATATAATCCGGCTTTGTAGGTGCTTTAAAGTTTCAAGATGCTGTACGTCATTTATTTGCAAAATGCTCTATTAATTTAATTTTATTTAATTTAATTTTGTTAAATTTGGATTAACTACATTTCTAAAAAATCTCACACATATATGACTGCTTCATTTGCAATTTCAAATAATCCCTTGCTCAAATGTTCAGGTTTGCCTCCTTTTACAGAAATTAAACCGGAACACGTAGAACCAGCATTAAATCAATTACTTTCTGAATTAAATGAAGAACTTACTCAATTAGAAGCTAATGTAAAACCCAGTTGGAGCGATTTGGTAGAACCTTTAGAACAGATAACCGAACGTTTAACTTGGAGTTGGGGAATAGTTAGTCATTTGATGGGTGTAAAAAATAGCCCAGAATTACGTCAAGCCTACGAAACCGCACAGCCAGAAATAGTCCAATTTTCTAACCGACTCAGCCAAAGTAAACCGATTTATAACGCTTTTAAAGCACTAAGAGAAAGTGATACTTGGAATACTTTGGATTCAGCACAACAACGAATTATAGAATCAGCTATTCGTGATGCGGAACTTGCTGGTATTGGTTTAGAAGGTGAAGCACAAGCACGTTTTAACGCAATTCAAACGTCACTAGCAGAAATTTCGACGAAGTTTTCTAATCATGTTTTAGATGCGACTAAAGCTTTTAGTTTGACTTTAGTAACACCAGAAGAAGTTGAAGGTTTACCTCCAAGTTGGCTGAGTTTAGCAGCACAAACAGCACGGGATGCAGGGGAAGAAAACGCAACTCCAGAAAATGGTCCTTGGTGCGTCACTTTGGATTTTCCCAGTTATTATCCTTTCATGCAGCATAGCAAGCGGCGAGATTTACGGGAAACATTATATAAAGCTTTTATCTCTCGTGCATCTTCAGGAGAATTGGATAATAGACCGATAATTAAGCGTATTTTGGAATTAAGGCAGGAATTAGCTGAGTTACTTGGATATAAAAATTATGCATCCGTCAGTTTAGCAAGTAAAATGGCTCCTAATGTCGAAGCGGTAGATCAACTTTTAGAAGAGTTGCGTCGCACTAGTTATGATGCTGCACAAAAAGAATTAGCAGAACTCAAAGAATTTGCAGCGGCTAAAAATGCTCCAGAAGCCGACGATTTAAAACATTGGGATATCAGCTTTTGGTCAGAACGTCAACGGGAAGAAAAGTTTTCTTTTACACAAGAAGAGTTACGTCCTTATTTCCCGCTTCCCCAAGTTCTAGATGGTTTATTCGGATTAGTAAAACGCTTGTTTAATATTAGCGTCACTCCTGCTGATGGACAAGCGCCAATATGGCATGAAGATGTCCGCTATTTTCAGATAGCCGATGAAACGGGTTCTCCCATAGCTTACTTTTATTTAGACCCCTACAGTCGTCCGGCAGAAAAACGCGGTGGTGCATGGATGGATACCTGTTTAAATCGTCGTAAAATCAAACAAAATGGTAAAACTGATATCCAGTTACCAATAGCATATTTGATATGTAACCAAACTCCCCCAGTGGATGGTAAGCCTAGTTTAATGACCTTCGCGGAAGTAGAAACCCTTTTTCATGAATTTGGTCATGGTTTACAACATATGCTCACGAAAATAGATTATCCCAGTGCTGCTGGTATTAATAATATCGAATGGGATGCCGTAGAATTAGCCAGTCAATTTATGGAAAATTGGTGTTACGAACGCCCTACTTTAATGGGAATGGCGAAACATTACGAAACCAACGAACCGCTACCGGAACATTATTATCAGAAACTTGTCGCAGCACGCAATTATATGAGCGGTGGTTTTATGTTACGTCAGTTGCACTTTAGCTTGTTGGATATAGAATTACATTACCGTTATCGTCCTGGTGGAGAAGAGACACTCGATGATGTACGTAATCGTATCGCCAAGAATACAACCATATTACCACTACTACCGGAAGATAATTTTCTCTGTGCCTTCGGACACATTTTTGCTGGTGGATATGCGGCAGGTTATTACAGTTACAAATGGGCTGAAGTCTTGAGTGCAGATGCATTTGCAGCCTTTGAAGAAGCCGGATTAGAAGACGAAGAAGCAATAAAAGCTACTGGTAAACGCTACCGCGACACTGTACTTGCGCTTGGTGGTAGCAAGCACCCGATGGAAGTATTTAAGTCTTTCCGGGGTAGGGAGCCAAGTACCGAACCTTTACTCAAGCATAATGGCTTGAAAAGTGCTGCTTAAAATTTTGTGAAAATAGATTAATGTAGAGACGTTGCAATGCAACGTCTTTTTATTTTGATTGTAATTTCAGACGACTAAATAGTTACACGCAAAGCATTAAATTCGTTTCAACCTCGTTTTTCTTAACAGATTCTACACCATACTTTTGTGCGTAAACTAAAAGTTCGTGCGTCCATTCCGTAAAAAGTTGAAATATTTTCTCGACTATATCCAAAGCTTGTTGACGTTGTGAATCTGTAAGTTTTATTGTTGCTACAAAACTTTCTGCTTCTGGTGTACGCATTGCATGTCCAGTTTCTACTCGTAAATGTGTATCACCAAAATAGAAATAATCTGTTTGAGAAATTACTTGTAGTTCAGAAGCAACTTGTGTTGACATATTAAAAAAAATATGACCAATGGATTCTAATGCTTCGACAACTAATAATTTAATTGTAGGAGTAGCTTGGTAGCTATATCCAGCAATTTGATAGGTTATTTGACGAGTAATTTTAGTTTCTTCACCCCAAACAAATCTTAATCCTTGAGTAAAGTTGAGATTATAATTGAATCCAAGTTCTTCAATGTCTCTAAGATACCAAGACCAATGTTCTTCATCCTCATAAGCGTGTTGATTGATGATATGCTGAATTTGATTGACGGGTTGATGCTCCAAAAAAACGTATTTATTTAAGTCGCTAAAACTCATAATAAAATGAGCCATGCAAGGAGCAAAGCTTAATCTTTGACTTGGGCTTAAGTTTTTGTTTTGCATAAATGCAAACAAAGGTAACTTCGTAAATTCTTGCTTCTTACTTTCAATGAAAGCTATTATATCTAGCATCAGAATTTCTTTGAATTTTTGTATTTTTTTTCAAGCTTGATTGCACCAAGTGTAATTATTTCCAAGGTTATATGGAATTTTTATGAAGTCAAAAATGACAGCTAATAACTAACTAAATTAATCATAGCTATTAGCTGCCAAAAAATACTATACGCAAACTTTTGCAGAATTTTCTATTTCTTTGTATAATTCTAATTCTGCATTTTGCTTTTGTGCATAAGCGAGAAGTTCATGAGTCCATTCTGTAAAAATACTAAACACATTTTCAACTACTTCGTAAGCTTGTTGACGCTGTGATTCAGTAAGATCAAGTGTTGCTAAGAAAGCTTCTCCTCCTTCTGTACCCATAGCGTGTCCGTTTTCGAGGTTAAAATGAAAATCACCGAAATATGTGTATTTTTCACCAGTTATTTCTGTGAGTTCGGAAGCAACTTGCGCTGTTCTAGAAAACAAGACATATCCTGTAGCTTCTATGGCTTCTATCGCTGCAATTTTAATAATAGGTTCTGCTTGCAGAGTATAGGCAGAAAGTTGATAAGATAACTGACGAGAAACTTTGCTTTGTTCGCTCCAAAGGTATCTTAATACCTGAGTGAAGTTCATCTGGGGGTTAAATCCCAGTTTTTCTAGGTCAGTTACAAACCAAGGCCAGTGATGGTCATCTTCATAAGTATGTTCGTTGATTATATCTTGAACTTTGCTAAGTACCTGCTTTTCACGGAATACATATTTATTTAAGTCACCAAAACTCATAATAAAATGTGCAATACACGGTGCAAAACTCAGTCTTTGTCTGGGATTTATTGTTTTATCTTCTAAAAACTTGAACAAAGGTAGAAGAGCGTATTCTTGATTCTTTTCTTCGATTAGAGATAATATTTCTTGCATTGAAATTGATTCCTATGAATGCTAGCTTTTATCAAATTAGAAATGCAGTTTGAGTTAAATCTGATAAATGATTAACTCCGTTTTTTTTGAAGTGGATAATGCAACCTCTGATAAACAAGCAACCTCAAAACTTTCGCTTTCAAATACCTGCTGCGATAATTTTTGTTGTTTATTTTTTCGCTATGAAATTAATTTAAAATATTTTGTCTATTTTGCCAGTCGTAAAAACTCAGAAATTAGTGTTTTTTTCTAAATCGGTTTAAGGTAGAAATAAATTGAATGTTTTACGTAAAAATATTTATCTGAAAAAACAATATATAAAAATAACAATAAATATATAAATAGATTTATAAAAATTAGATAAGTTATTAATTATGATGATATGTATATAAATTTTTAGTTGATTTTTATCCTAAATTTTAATTAATGCTTCAAGTTTTTGTAAAGTTAATAAAATTTAAATGATATTGTTTTTATAGTTTGTGTAAAAATAATCTATAATCTCAATCATTATTATATTTTGATATTTGGCTCTAACTACTTTATGAGGTCTATAAATTTTAAATTTGTAAGCATTCTCACTGATTTTGACCAAAAAAAATATTTTCATCCGAGTTCTTACTCATGTCATTAATAGTTTAATAATTTAAACTAAATCGTTATCAAAAGTGTTTTGAATAGTTTTGCAGCACAATTTTGCTGTTGATTTAAACAAGAAAAGAGCGATATTTGTAGAAGATATGATGTATCTTTATGCTGCTGGGTTGTCAGGTTGCACGATTAAATTTAGTACAAGATATTTAATGTACTTATTTCTTGATAATAGCTAGCAATATAGGAAGATAATTTTATGACAGATTTGATAGCATTTGGAAAACAGCAAACAAATCAAGATGAAAATAATGTTTGGTTATTAAGTGGAAAATCACAATTTGCTGTGCCAGCGTGTGATGATGGATTACTTTGGAAAACATGGATGTCCATGTTTCATTTTCCAACGTTGACAGTAGCAGATCAGTTAGGATTGTTTGCTTTGATAGCAGAAGCACCGAAGACAGCATCTGAGGTAAGCGAAACCCTTTCTTTGAGCGAACGTGCTACTGAAGCTCTTTTAGGAGTAATTACCTCATTAGGCTATTTGATTCAGCAAAGCGGTAAATTTAATCTCACCCAAGTTTCTCGCAATTTTTTACTTCCTCAAAGCCCTTATTACTGGGGTGGAATGCTCAAGCTAATGGCGAATAATCCCCTATCGCATTCTGTATTATTAGAAGCATTAACAAATGATAGGTCAAGCGTTTACCAGGAACAAGATGTTTGGGAAGCTCACGAGGTAGAAGTTGAGAAAGCCAAACTATTCACTGGTGCCATGCAGAGTATGACAATGCCTGGTGCTTTAGGTCTAGCAAATCATGGTAACTTTACTGGGGTAAAACGTCTTCTCGATGTCGGAGGAGGTTCTGCTGCTGTTTCAGTAGCTTTAGCTCAACGCTATTCTCAAATGCAATGTACGATTCTAGATTTACCAGTAGTATGCGAAATTGCGTCCGGTTATATTTCTAAAGCTGGATTATCAAATCGCATAGACACATACTCTGCTAATTTCTTTACTGATCAGTTCCCTGGTGGTTACGATGCTATTTTATTTAGTAATATTTTTCATGATTGGGGACAAAAAAAATGCCAGCATTTAGTCAAGAATAGTTTTGATGCATTACCTAAAGGTGGTCGTATTTACTTACATGAAATGCTTTTAAACGATACAAAGGATGGACCTGCAACAGCCGCTTCATACTCAATGTGTATGATTTGGTGGACTCAAGGTAAGCAATATACAGCAAGTGAAGTTAATCAATTTTTAAAAGAGGCAGGATTTGAAGATATTTCCATAACTTCAACCCATTCTTATTTCTCATTAGTTTGTGCAACTAAACCATAAATTTTTACCAAGATGAATCTTCCCCATCCAGTTATTGGATGGGGAAATTTATTTAATGGGATTTTTACTAAGTGTTCTGTGGTTGAGTAATCGGAATTTCGATCACAAATTCTGTACCTTGTCCCGGTTCGCTAAAACAGTGTAAATGACCACCGTGTCTATCAACAATTATTTGATAACTGATTGATAATCCCAAACCAGTTCCCACACCAACAGGTTTAGTAGTAAAAAATGGGTCGAATAAACGTCGCTGCAATTCTGGAGGTATTCCCGTACCATTATCTGCAATGTGGATTGCCAGGCGATCGCTATCTAGCATTTTTGTGGTAATTGTAATTCTGGGAGCGGATACTTCACCCTTGCGTATTCCTTCTTCTAGGGCATCAATAGCATTGGCAATCAAATTCATAAACACTTGGTTGAGCTGTCCGGCAAAGCAAACAACTTGAGGTAAGTTAGCGTAATGCTTAATTAGTTCAATTTGTTCGTGTTCCTGGTTAGCTTTAAAGCGATGTTGCAGAATCATCAAAGTGCTTTCAATGCCTTGATGAATATCTACCATTTTCATTTCAGCTTCGTCAAGGCGGGAAAAAGTTCTTAAAGATTGCACAATTTCCCGAATCCTTTCAGCCCCTACCATCATTGATTTCATTAACTTAGGTAAATCTGAAACTAAGAAATCTACATCTACAGCTTTCATTTCCTCTTCTATTTCCGGAGTTGGTTGAGGATATTCTTGCTCGTACAGTTTGAGTAAACCTAATATGTCTCCAGTATAATTACTAGCATGAATTAAATTGCCATAGATAAAATTAACAGGATTATTGATTTCGTGAGCCACTCCAGCGACTAGCTGACCTAAACCAGACATTTTTTCACTTTGCACTAACTGAGATTGGGTTTTCTGGAGTTGTTGCAGCGTTTGCTCTATCTGTTGCGCTTGTTTTTGAGCATTCAGTGCAGTTTGCTGAGTTTCAGCATAAAGATCGGCTTGGTTAATCGCGATCGCAATTTGATCTACTACTGCTTGGAGTAATTCTACTTCACTATCAATCCAAGGACGAATTTCTGCCCAGTGACCGCAAACAATTACGCCAATTTTACCGGAACGAGTCTGAATCGGCAGCACAATTTCTGATTTGATTCCTAAAGTTTCTAAAAATTCCCGATGTATTGGTTCTTCACACTTGCTTGCGTCATCTATTTGTAATATTTTTTGCTTTAAAAATAGTTCTGTCACTGACCCTACTTTATCTATAGAATGACGACCTAGCAAACTAGGCAAATTGTGATTTTTTGATTCTTTAATCGTTTCCCAAATCGGAGGTTCGACGTTTGGTTCAAACCAAGAGAAGCTACAGCGGTCAATATTTAATAAATACTTAATCTCGTTAATCGCTGTTTCTAGTACTGTATCTATATCAAGACTATTGCGAATTTGACTAGCAAGACTATTAAGTAATTTTTCTCGACTAGCTAGTTTTCGATACCGTGCTTCTGACTGTTTTACGGCTTCTTCGGCTTTCTTACGTTCTGTAATATCTCGCCAAACTGTGTAAAATACCTGTTCACCATTTAAGGGAATTGCTGTCAATTGTACATCTAATGGCTTATCCGTACCATCTATGCGACGAATTGTCCATTCAAAACGATGACCACCATTAGCAAAAGCAATTTTCGTTAACTCCATCTGTTTATCAAGAGAGGAAGTACCATCAGGTTGAAATTCGGGAGATATTGCTGATGGTGCCATACGCATCAGTTGTTCTCTGGTAGTGCAGCCCATCATCTCTACCGCTGCTTGGTTAAAATCTATAAAAACTTTACCGTTGTATAAAAGAATTCCATCTGCTGATTTTTCAAACAAAGTACGGAATTTTTCTTCGCTTTGTTTGAGCGCATCCTCTGCTTGTTTCAACTCGCTAATATCCATTATCATACCATCCCAGACAATATCGCCGTTAGCTTGCTTGGATGGTCGGGAATGTCCTTGTAACCACTTTAACTTTCCTGATGGAGTGATAATTCGCCATTCTTGTTTCCAAGGCTCTAAAGTTTGAGCGGAAACTGCGATTGCTTGTTGCAAGATTGGTAGGTCATCGGGATGAGTTATGTCCAAAGCACTGTTAATGTCTTGCTGAATTTGTTCCGGTTCTAATTCATAAAGGTGATAACAACCAGGACTAACATAGGAGAAGCAACTAGTACCATTGGGAAATAATATGTATTGATAAATCATTCCCGGAATATTCGCAGCTAGTTTTTCAAACCGTGCTTCTGTT
Source organism: Plectonema cf. radiosum LEGE 06105 (assembly GCF_015207665.1). GTDB lineage: Bacteria > Cyanobacteriota > Cyanobacteriia > Cyanobacteriales > Nostocaceae > Rivularia > Rivularia radiosa_A. The sequence goes on along the minus strand of NZ_JADEWL010000010.1, from coordinate 45,782 downwards.
TGATGTAACAAGTCTTCAGCTTGTTGTCTTCCGACAATTTGAGCTTGCAATTGTTTGTTAGCTTTTTCCAGTTCTGCTGTGCGATACTGTACCTTTGTTTCCAAATCTTGCTGAGACTTTTTTAACTTTTCTTCGATTTGTACTCTGTCACTGATATCAATCATCAGTCCGCTCCACAGGATATCCCCATCTGCTTGTTTTTCAGGTCTTAATATGCAGCGAACCCATTTACATCTACCGCTAGGTATAATTATTTTTCCTTCCCATAGCCAGGGTAATAATGTATCTGCCGAAAGTTTCATTGAATCGAGATAAGATTCTCGATCCGAAGGATGAATCAAATCGAAAATAAGCTGGGAATTTTGTTCTACCTTTATGGGTTCTATTTCTAAAAACCTACGACAACCAGAACTAATATAAGGAAATGACATTGTGCCATTTGCACTCAACTGAAATTGATAAATTACTCCCGGTAGATTGGCAGCAAGCTTGCGGAAGCGTCTTTCATTGGCTGTTAATGCTTGCTCGCATAGCATTTGTTCGGTAACTTTCTTTGAGGAAAGGATAATTCCACCAATTTCATTATTACTATCATTCCAAGGACGACATTCCCATTCAATCCACTCCAATTCACCATCAATACGCACCATTTTATCAGCTTCACATTTTGCTATCGCACCAGCTAGACAACGTTGGTGAATTATCTTCCATTTTTCTGAAGTATGAGGAAATATTTCATAATAACAGCAACCAATTACAGATTCACCATCCAAGCCATAATCTATCAGCCATTTGTGGCTTGCCGCTATCAGGCACATCTTTTGATCAAACATTGCCACAGCTATTGGTGTATGTTCCAGAAAAACTTGGAACAATTGGGAATTATTTTCTGAATTTGCGTGCAAATGCATATGGTGACTGGTAAATAGGTCGATAAACGCTTAGGTACAATGGAAAATCGAACTTTAGGGAATGCCACCTAATATAACTAGTCGCAAGGTAAATCAGCTACCGAATTTTCTCTTAATTAAAGTAAATAGTTTTTAAATTTAATCGGACTTACGTAATTATCTGATAAAGTCACCCCAATTAGCTGTAATTAAAGATTCGTAATCAGAAATCGGGTTTCTCAGATTCAACATCTCTAAATACAAAAAAATAATTATAAAACCCGACTTCTTAGTCACTACGAATGAAGTGATAAAAAAAAGAATATTTTTTGTGATTAAAAATGCAAGAAATGAAAGCTATTTAGCTTTAAACTTTTTGAGACACCGAAAACAAAAACATTCTATCTATATGAAAAAAGTTCTATTTCTTTGTACTGGGAATTATTTCCGTAGCCGTTTTGCAGAACTCCTGTTTAATGATTTAGCCAGAAAGCAAGGACTAGAATGGGAAGCTGATTCACGAGGTATCGCTTTAGGTCGAGGAATACCAACTATTGGGGCTATTTCTTGGTTTACAATCAGAAAACTTCAAAGTCAGGGAGTAATTCTTCCTAAAACACAACGAAATCCAATACAAGTCAATAATGAAGATTTTCAGACTGCTGAGATTATAATTGCTATGAATGAAGCTGAACATCGTCCTCTAATGTTGAAAAGATTTCCTGAGTGGGTAGATAAAGTTGAATACTGGAATATTCGTGATTCTCATCAAGGATTACCAACCATTGCTCTGAGAAAATTAGAGAATAATATAATTCAATTAATCGAAAGATTAGCCAGCAGCTAAAACAGTATTTCAAACTACAAAATCCATAACTTAGTAAAACTTAGGAGTAAAAACTAGATAATTTTGATGATTATTCTTTTCTTCCTTTAAGGGAATTCAAACCATAACCAAAGACTGTCCCGGTTTTAAATAATTTATATCCCATAAATATCAAGCTAGCTGATAAGAGGACAGCTAAAAGATTAAACGAAGCGAATAGTCTACCAGAAAAGACGATTAATGCAGTTCCGAGTCCGATTAAAACCCATCCCCAATTACGATTAATGCGACGCTGCAAGAGAATTACAACTCCCCCAATCAATAATAAAATAGTTGAAATACCAACACCAATACCAATTCGAGTATTTGCAGCGAAGATTAACATTCCTACAACCATCAATGTTAAACCAACAAATTTACTTTTACCGTCTACTAATTGTACTTGCTGCCTGTTATTGATACGTTGATGTTGGATAGTGGTAGGTTGATTACTTTCTACAATCGCAGTATGTTTACTTTGCTGTTTGTATTGGAATATAAAAGTTACTTTCTTATCGTAACCGAGGTCAATTCGATCTCCTAGTTGGAGTGGGTAGCGTGTCCGGGCTTCCAGCTTATTGTCATTAATAAAAGTACCGTTAGAACTACCCACATCGATTAAATAATAAGTATTACCTTCGACAAGAATCTCTGCGTGGACTCGCGAAACAATATCAGCAGAAGGTAAACCCAAAACATCAATATCAATAGGAACCTGTTCGTTTGACTTCCCCATACGAATAACTGGATAATTCTGGGGAATTTCAAAGGAAGTATTGCTTTGGGTATGAAACAGCTCTAAACCCAGCCCTGTTATTTGTAAAGTACCTAAATTTTGCATTTTCAGGGACGATATGATATTTGTATTTATTTGACAACTATTGTAACGAGAAAAATAGGTTAAAGGTTATAGGTCAAAGGGAACGTGACTATTCCCAATCACTCAATTTACTGTTAACTGTCAACTAACTCCTTTCCTAATTAAGCAATACTTCCTCTCTTCCGTGCTTCCTTGTAAGAAGTTCCGACATTTTTTAACCCAGCTTTAATCATTTGTCGTTCTAATAAACCGAAGAAACGAGAGCGATCGCCACCTCTGACAACCGCTTGATTGTGAGCTTCTGCTAAAGCCACTGGATAACCATATCCTTTATGAACTTGCGCTAACATCAACCCCAAAGATTCCTCAAACATTTCGGTATTTTCTACTACCCATTGGGGAAATTCTATCCGTGCTATTTCCGTACCGACGTGAACGTAGCAAAAGTAAATTTGCTGGTCTTCGTATAAATCTAAAATTCGCGAATTACTACGCCACAAAGGACTCCGCTGTCCCGGTTTAAGTTGAGTTGACCACAAAGTACTATCTCGTAATCCTTCAAAAACTTTACAAGGAATCTTCTCCATTTGATTGGGGCAAAAACTGATACAATCTGGTGCTTGATGAGGACAAGCAGACAACCGAAAAAAATTCATTCCCTCAATACTCCGTGAAGCACTCAAATAACCCATCAAAGGAATGCCCGCATCTCGTAAATCCTTCCAAGACTGCAAAATCGGCGGTAAAATATGGTCTCTAGCGTCAAAAGGTAATTGTTCCAAAAACCAGTAAATCAGCGAACCATCTACCATCGCTAAATTTGGTACCCTTTCCGCAACAGATTTAGATGCAGAAATATTCCCCTTGTCTCCTTGCCCCCCTATTTCCTTATCCATCCATCCCTTTGTCGCCTCATCCCTTTGTCCCTTCTCCGTTGCTGCAATAGCCAATTCCGACAATACCACCGCTTCACTTGCGGTGCGTCGGTAACTCATCCACTCTTCGGTTCTAATTCCCCATTGACGAGACATATATAAATCTTCGGGACGGTAAAATATCTCCGGCAAACTATCTAGAAGTGGGTGTTTATTTTGTCCATAATGTAAGACTACTCTACCGATATTTAGGAGATAGCAATAAGCAATTTCGTGATGGTTAGGAGCAATTTGAGAACCATCAGTAGCAATTACAGTATGAGTTTTTGGAGGAACCATAATATCAATACAAGTATGTAGCGGTTCCACGGGAGTTGCATTTGCAAACAAAATACGATCACGCCATTTCTGTTGGATTTTAACTAACTCATCTTGATTGGAAAAAGCATCCTCAAGATGTTTTTGGGCTAATTGCAAACGTTGACGATTTGCTTCAGCTTCAGCCGTCAAATGTTGACTCAAACCACGCATTTGTCCCGCAAGTTTACTAAGGTCTAGCATAATGAGTTAAAGGTTAGGGGTTAGGGGTTAGGAGTTAGGAGTTAGGAGTTAGGAGTTAGGGGTTAGGAGTTAGGGGTTAGGAGTTTTGAGTTAGTTGTTGGTGGTTAGTTGTCAACTGTCAACTGTCAACTGTCAATTATTCAAGATTGCCATTTATCAAAATCTTGGACAAATTGAGCTAGCGATATTAATTGAATTCGCATATCTTTTTTCGCGGTTTCTCTATGTTTCGGGGTATTATAACCCCAATCGGCAAGAAACAATTCTACATCTTCTAAATCTGGTTGCTCCTTAACTTTTTGTAACGTTTGTATCCGGTCTTCGATAAACCATAAACTAACTGTTAAATCATTGGCTTCTTGCTTTAATTCTCGCAAAATTTCGTATTTGGGACGTTTTTCTTCTTTGCCAAAAATTGCTTCTTGTGGTAAATCGAAGCCTGCTTTATGCAATAATTCTTTGACAAAACGTCCTTCTTTAGTAGTTACTATATATAAAGCAATTTGAGTATTATAAATACTTTGAATTTTTTCTACTACTCCCGGATAAAACTTGTGTAAATTCAGCCAACCATTTTTATCTGTGGCTATCCATTCATCTCGCTGTTTGTCTAACATTCCAGCAATTTCTTGAGCAACAAAATCCTCTTGTCGAAGAATTTTATGGGATATATCACCCCACTCTTGCAGAATTTTATCTTCTTCAAATCCTTCTAATAATGCTTTAATTAAAACAGGCATTTCCCAACCCGTCTCAATTACTGGTCGCAGACGATAGAATTTATTCGCTAAATCTTCTGTTTGATTTTGATTTTGATTAGCACAAGACCAAAATTTGCAGTAAGTACGCCAAGCTACCTGAAAGTATTCTATCAGTCCGTTACAGATTACACCGTCAAAGTCCAATGCCAAAATTGTCGGGCTAATTGCTGTCATTTTCTGAATTCGCGAAACTGCTTTTGTCAGCTTATCGAATTTGTCTGAAATCTGTGTCTTTATTTTTGAAATTTTACCTTAAACAGCAAGAAGGCTCACACCTACCCTCTGGGGGAGGTGTTGAGATGAATTGCTCCTGATTGCGAGTTGCGTAGTTTGAATGCATTTGAGCGAAGCGAGAACAAAGAAAACTACAGCGACGAGACGAGCAAAATATTTGTTTTTAAGTAACACACTATCTCAAATATGTGTTATCATGAATAAGTAAACACGGTAAGGTCGATACCATGTATAGAGCAGTTAAAGTTAGAATTTATCCGACAGACGCGCAAGAAACCTATCTTTCCCAATGTTTTGGGAATACCCGTTGGTTGTGGAACTATATGCTTAACAAGACTTCCACAACGTATAAAGAGACAGGGAAAGGTCTTTCTAAAGCGGCAATGGATAAATTGCTTCCGGGATTAAAAAAAGAATATGAATGGTTAGGACTTGCATACAGTCAAGTATTGCAACGAGTCACATTTAATCTTTCTAGCGCGTTTGTCAATTTTTTTGAGGGTCGCGCTAAATACCCTAACTTTAAATCTAAACATGGTAAACAATCTATTCAATATCCCCAAAACGTTAAGTTAATTCCAGAAGATTCTGTCATTAAGTTTCCCGGTACATTGGGGTTGATTAAAACTGTGTTTCACAAACAACTACCGTCTGGCAAATTCACGACTGTAACAATATCAAGAAACGCAGATGGTAAGTATTATGCTTCTATTTTATTTAGCCAGGAAGATACGCCAGTAGTAGCAATTAGAGAAGCTATAGGTGTTGATTTAGGGTTAAAAAACTTTGCTATAACCTCGTCCGGTTCTAAGTATGACCTTCCCAAAAAACAATTAGCTAAATTAGAAAAGAATAGAAAGCGTAAACAGAAAAAACTAGCTAAAAAGACGGATAAAAAATCTAACAAGCGTCGTAAAATCAAACGGTTAGTTGCAAAAGTCTCTAGCAAAATCGCTAGGGTTAGAGAAGATTTTCTACACAAGCTATCTCGCTGTCCGAGCATACGAAAACCAAGTTATTTGTGTGGAAGATTTAGCAGTTAAGAACATGGTTAAAAATCCGAACTTGGCAAAAGCAATATCTGACCAAGGATGGGGAATGTTTCAAACCATGCTCAAATATAAAGCTGAGAGATTCGGTCATACCTATATTGAAATAGGTCGTTTCTTCCCATCTTCTCAACTTTGTAGCGAGACGCTACTACCAATCCCAATGCTACAGAAAGGATATGATTCCTTGGGTGTGAGGTTTGTAGATTGTCCGCACTGCAACAAACAGCATGATAGAGATATCAATGCTGCAATAAATATTAGGAATGAAGGATTGCGAATTTTGGCGTTAGGAACTAGCGCTTCTGCCCTTGGAGGGGATGTAAGACCAAAATCTTCGGGACGTAAAAAATCTACGAAGGTCGAGGCAATCCCCAATGAATTGGGAAGCCTACACGCTCTCCGAAGGTCAGTGTAGGTAGTTCACCCATTAATTAACAGGTGTAAACTTGGCTGCATCATCGCGTTCAACTATATACATACTAGAGAACATACGGAATTTCCGGCTGTGATGAGGTACACCCGTAGCGGGCTGTCCGGCCCGCACTACAAAAGCTATATTGTACTTAAACAACGAAAACAAACTAAATCAAATCATGATTTGCTAAACTCCATATTCTCAGGACAAGATAGATATAAGAAAATTGTCTATTTTTCGCCCGATTCGTGGAATGATACAACAAACGACGATGAAAATGCTCCAAAGGTCAGAACAACCAAGCAATACTCAAGACTATTCATGGCGCTTTTGGTTTACTTTGCCAATTTACCCATTTGGTAAACGGCGCACAATCCGTAAAGAAGTAGTCAAGGATACTATTTGGACTTTTGATCAGCTTCAAGGCATTTTCTACGTTGTTGTCCCCATCCGCATGACTGTTGTCAAGTTAAATGAAGGTGGTTTACTTGTTTATGCACCAGTAGCACCAACTCCAGAATGTGTTCGTCTTGTGGAAGAATTAGTGGCGGAGCATGGCAAGATAAAGTATATAATATTGCCCACCATATCGGGCTTAGAACATAAAGTATTTGTCGGTCCCTTTGCCAGACGTTTTGCCGATTCACAGGTATTTGTTGCACCCAAACAATGGAGTTTTCCTGTAAATCTTCCCTTGAGTTGGTTGGGTATACCTGGAAAACGTACTCAAGTACTTGCAGAAGACAGCAGTAAAATACCTTTCGCGAACGAATTTGACCACTCCATTCTTGGTCCCATCGAACTAGGGCTGGGTAGATTCGCTGAGGTCGCATTGTTCCATAAATCATCAAAAACTCTTTTAGTTACGGATTCAATCGTTTCCGTCCCCGAACAACCTCCCGCAATTATTCAATTAGACTCATACCCTTTACTATTCCACGCTAAAGATAAAGCAACCGATATTATTGCAAATACTCCAGAAAACCGTCGCAAAGGATGGCAACGTATCGCTTTATTTGCCTTATATTTCCGCCCCAGCGTCTTAGATTTACCCAAATGGAGGGAAGTATTCCGTAATGCGTTTCAAGCCTCAGAACGTTCTAAGAACGCTTACTTTGGTTTATATCCTTTTCAATGGAAATCAAATTGGCAGCGTTGCTTTGATGCGTTACACGGGGATGGTAGATTATTCGTAGCACCAATTTTACAAACTTTAATTCTCAACCGCGCACCATCCGAAACTATTGCATGGGCTGATAAAGTTGCTAATTGGGACTTTAAACGAATAATTCCCTGTCATTTTGATGCACCAATAGAAGCAACACCCTATCAATTTAGACAAGCATTTTCGTTTTTAGAAAAATATAGTAATAGTATTTTACCTCAAGAAGATTTTCAGCTTTTAGAAGAGATTGATGCTACTTTGAATAAATTAGGAATACCTCCAGCAAAGGAGAAGGTTTAATTTTGTCTGAGTGCATTTATTAATATTCCTAAAATTTTTTCAATATCTTGAATATAATATTCACTTAGATCAATATAAATATTATCATCTTCTAATCTTAAAAACTGCCAAATCGTTCCAATCGATATTACACCATAAATACTTCTAATTGTATTTCCCTGCATTTGATTAAATAGCTGGGCTGCAATCATTTCTGCAATACACTGACCCAATCCAGATTTGAGATTTTCATTTTTTGCTTCAACTAGAGTAATTGCAGGTGCGCGGATAAAAAGCTGTTCTTGAGAAAGACTAATCAGAAAGTCACAGAAGCCATTTAATCCTTTTGCACTATCGACATTAAAATCTACTCCTGAAAATAAACTGATTTTGTTATCAAGTTTACGCCTAACCTCAAGTAATATGGGACTAATTATCATTTCAGAACGGGCTTTTTCTGTATTGATTGCAATTGCTAAATCTACATTTTCTTTAAGAATAGTTGAAAGTAAGTCGCTACATTTTTCTTCGGGAAAATGAGCAAATATTCTGGAACCTTCATGAACTGTTAATCCAAAACTTTGGATAACTTGAGCTAATTTAAAATCACTATAAGCCATTTTGTAAATTCACTTATCTAACTTAACTTAATGAAAAATTACAAATGTTGAGGATTTTATCGTAGCTTGAATATCGCGATCGCAAAGTAATCGACTAACCATAAATTAATAAAATACATTCCCAAGGCAAAGCTTGGGAACGATAACGTCAAACTTCACACAGTACTCGCAGCAGCACCTACTGCTTGCTCACCTGCAATTCCCACTAATTTCGCGCTTAATTCCCACAAACGTTGTGCTTTATCATCATCCAAGGCTTCGTTAGAAACTTCTTGCTCAAAAGATTTTCTACCTTCCTTCTGACGATTTCCCCAACTATAATAAGAACCAGATTTATTATATTCTGGGTCTGCAACTACTGCTGCAACTCTTTCACCAGCCAGTTCTTCAGATACATATCCGCCGGTGATATTCTTTTGAAATAGAGGAAATATTTTCTGAAATAGGGAATAGTGATTGCGGAATAAAGCAGTTTCAGCAACGCATCCGGGATACAGTGAACTAAACACAATTCCTGTGGAATCATGATAGCGTCTGTGTAATTCCCGCATAGTCAAAACGTTACAAAGTTTACTATCTTTATAAGCTTTCCCCGCTTTGAATTTCTTACCGTTAATCATCGCAATCGGTGCTTTGAAACCGGATTCAAAACCTTTTAAATCTCCTAAATCTGGAGGCGCGGGAATGGGAATCTTTCCTCCCAACTCTTTGGGATTTGCTGTTACTGTTCCTAAAATCACTAACCTGGGTTGAGAAGCAGATGATTTTTGCAAATCTTCCAACATCAAGTTACATAATAAGAAATGTCCCAGGTGATTTGTCGCAACACTTAACTCATATCCATCTTCACTCCGCATCGGTTCCTTTAACAAAGGTAAATACACCGCAGCGTTACACACCAAAGCATCCAGGGATTTACCGCTTTCCCGAAAATTATTCACAAATTGACGCACGCTATTTAAAGATGCCAAATCGAGATGCATAATAGTGTAGCTCTCAGGTGACATTCCCACCTCATTAGCTACTGTTTGAGTCTTTTCTAAATTGCGACAAGCCATTACTACGTGCCATCCTTTTTTAGCAAGGGCTTTCGCAGCATACAAGCCAACTCCAGAGGAAGCACCCGTGATGACAACCGTTGATTTGTAATTTTGTTCCATATTCTTAAAACTCTATTTATCAACGTTAGTTATACTAATGTTCTCATAACTCGTTTAATTACTATCACTATTGTTAAGAGTACTTAACGATTATCTGACATCAAACTACTCCAATTGCAAAAGTAAAGGCTAATCGCTTTAAAAACAATTAGCCGTGGCACCAGGAAACTTTAAAATTTTAATTTAATTGATATATTTCAAACTGTTGTAGAGTAAGCATTATATCCCCTCGAATGTACAACAGTTCAATAAAAATTATCTATACGTTGAGATTGGTATCTACTCTTAATATTCTGATTGAAATACCTACCCACTGCATCGGATGCATCCTCATCTATATCTGAATATTCATATACCGCACCACTATTAAACTCTATCTGTAAAACTTCATTCTCAGAGTCGTATCCAACAGCGTTTGCCATTGTTGAGGCTATTGGTAACATAGCAAACTCTTGTTCCTCTAACAATGGTGGAACTTCCGCAATTAATTCATTTAAATCCTGCAATCCTTCATAAGCTTGTATTGGTGCGGGTATCTCCAATAGCTCCAGTTCGTCACCTCTATCAATTAATAATTGTAAGTATCCGTCAGAGTGAGCTATACCTAATAAATTACTTAAATCGAGCTTGCTAAACTTCATCTATTATGCTCTCCTATTAACAGATATAAGTGGAATTTCTCAATCCCAATTATTGATTAATAGTACATTAGTATCATATTATTATTTTGAAGTCAACAGCGATTAGAAATTCGGTATGGGGTATGGGAGTTAGGAGTTAAAGAAAGCGGAGAAAGCAATTTTAAATTTCCGTCCCCTTATCTTCCTTTTCGAGTATCACAGAAGTCGGGTTTTGAGGATAAATCTCTGTAGTAACAGACAATAGTTATAAAAACCCGACTTCTAACCCCAGGAAAAATCAAGGTTTTGCAGCTTGCTTATGATTTAACCAGTGATAGAAGCAGCGAACATCGAACTCACCTTAAATTCACACCAACCGCAAACAAGGACATTTCTGCAAATACCCATCGGCTTTAAGCTGTGCATCTGGATTATCTATATTTGCTGGAGTTGGGCGGATAATACCATTAAATAAATCGTCTAAACCATAAGGAGTGAAAAATTCCCATTCTCCTTGAGTATTTAAACGTACACCGATGGCTGCTGTCGTGTGCAGCCAATTTTTGATACCGTCTTCAGTGCTAGTGTAAATTTTTCTACCAGAACGCCATCGGCCAAAGCTGGCTTGATTTTTGATATCGAATAGATAGTCTGGAAATACAGTATTTAAAGCTGCTTTCGCGGTTAATTCTTGATTGCGCTCGCCATTTTCGTCAAAGAATGCAATATCAAAGTCTTTGATAAACAGTTTACAGTTTTCGCCAAAAATTGAACGCCAAACTGTGTTTCGTACAGCACCTCCAGCTAACCACCAATTAGGAAGGTTGAGTTGAGATATGGGACTTAGTACAGCACCAACAGTCGAATTAGTCAGAATATTTTGTAGGCGATCGACACCATTCATGATACATAACTGATTTCTATTTATTTGGCAGAGTATATCATTAACGTGAGTACCCCTTAATCACAGAAGTCAAGTTTTTATGATCAATATCGGTAACAAACTCATAACAGTAATAAAAGACTTCTTACTCTATCGAATTCACCTATCATGAGATAAAAATGTAGAAGCGTAGTAAAAACGTGCCAGTTGTGTAAGTCCTAATAATGATTAAAAAATTACAATAATTAAGATGAAAGCTACATTTGGTGCAGGTTGTTTTTGGGGAGTAGAAGCTGCTTTTCGTGGATTAAAGGGTGTGGTTTCTACAACAGTTGGATATATGGGAGGACATTTTGAAAATCCTTGTTATCTTGATGTAGTTTCTAGAATTACCGGACACGCTGAAGTTACACAAATTGAATATGACCCTGGAATTATTAGTTATGAAGAATTATTAGAAGTATTTTGGAAAATCCACGACCCTACAAGCTTAAATCGTCAAGGACCTGATAGGGGAGAACAATATCGTTCTGTAATATTCTTTCATAATTCCGAGCAAGAAGTAATAGCGAGAAATTCAAAACAGCAACTACAAGAGTCTGGGAAATACCAAAAAGATATTGTGACAGAAATTCAACAAAGCCAGGCTTATTGGTTAGCTTTCCAAGAACATCAACAGTATTTTGAGAAGAAGAATCGAGAAGAAATGTTAAGAGTTAGGAGTTAGGATTAGTAAAAGAGAGAAGATTATTGATCAGGAATTATCAAGAAGTCGGGTTTTCCCTTAAATATCTGTAAAACAAGATAATCATTGTAAAAACCCGACTTCTCCTAACTAACTAATACGTCTAGCGATGCACATAATCGATTGTGCAGCTTCTGGAGTGTCTGGATTGATACCTGATAACCGTTGACTTAATCTCAATCTCCAAGAATTCCGACCATTTTTACCCTCAAGTACTTCAGCACCTAAATCGTGACTATGAGGGTACAATTTCACCTCAAAACCCAATGGTTCCAAAGCTTCATAGTACACAGAAGGTGTAATTCCGTCCCCTGGTCTTTGGTTATGAATTTCGGTTTTCCACCGTGCATATCTTTCCTCGTAAGGAATATAATGCTTGCTCCTCAACAGACGATAGAGAGGATATCTAATATCCCGAATAAATAAACCTACTCCTTTTAGATTCCAAGCAGTACGCTGGGGGTCTTGGTCAGTAAATAATAATCCACCAGGACGCACCAACCGCCCAGCTTCTTGCAAAATTCTACCCATATCATCGCAATGATGAACGGTAGCATTTGCAACTACGATATCTGCAAATCCATCTATGAACGGTAAATGATGAGCATCAGTCAAAATTGGTGTATAGCCAACTTCACGAGCCATTTTGAGAGCGCTTGGAGAAATATCAACCCCAATTAAAAGTTTGGGTAGACCACCCAGCGTTGCATAGACATTACCAGGACCGCAACCGATATCTACAACTATTTTGTCATCCCAGCTACCCATTACAGCCTGCCAACGTTCTTTAAACGGTTCGCTGCGATGACTATCTTCAAAATATTCCGATGCCCATTTTGGATGTCCAAAAAAGAAACTGTTAGCCTGCATACCCTTTGTAAAAACTGGAATTGGACAGGTAGGAATATCTCCCCCATCCACCATCGCATCCGAAGCTAGATAAGGTTTCAACCGCGAAAACGCAGAATCTTCCATTATTGTTCCTTAAGTATTATTTGCAGGTTCAGAGTTATATTTAGCACTACTAGTTCATAGTATCAAATATTCGGGTATTCCCCTGGTATGATTTAAGTAATATTACAGAGAAAGATAAAAAGAGTTGATAAAGTTTTTTTTATTTGAAAAAAACAAGTTTAAGAATTAATATTTCAGCTTTTATTTTTTGAAGTAAATTTTATTTTCTTTAATTGGATGTATTGAGATGTTTGTCAAAAATATTTATTTGATACTGCTTTTTATTAAGTTTCAATATTTGTGAAAAATTATGACTTGCCTAAAATCATCAAATAATTTCCCTAAAAAAACTGCTTAATTTGCGATCGAATAATAAAAATTTCCTACGTAAGATAGAAGCCGATTACATAATTATCATCTGTTAGAAAGAAGTATTTATCCTACCGCTTGAACTAAAAAGGAATGGTTTGCCTCAATCGAACGGGGTAAATAGAAACCATATATACAAGTAAAATTTTATGAACATACCAGCAGAAGTAACTTATCGCGGTGTAGAAAAAACAGATGCAATAGACTCATTAGTAAATTCTAAAATTGCCAAATTAGAACAATTTTGCGACCACATTAGTAGTTGTCGCGTAGCCATAGAAAAAACCCACGACCACCCCAGTAGCGGTTCTCCCTATCGAGTGCGTTTAGATATTACCGTACCACCTGCCCACGAACTAGCAGTAGACCGCAGTCCCGATATTGGAATTCAATACGAACCCTTGGATGCAGTAATTCGCCATGCTTTCGATGCGATGCAGCGTCAATTAAAAGAACTTAACGACAGACAGCAAGGTGAAGTTAAAGAGCATCCCCAACAAGCAATGGTAGCGGTTGTCAGTAAACTTTTCCCAGAGCAAGATTACGGCTTTATCAAAACCCTCGATACCGGAAGGGAAATTTACTTTCACCGCAATAGCGTCATTCACGGAGATTTTGAGCGTATAGAAGTTGGTACCGGCGTACAATTTTCCGAAACCCTAGGTGAAATGGGACCCCAAGCAACCACTGTCAGAATTGTAGATACAGTAAGTAACAAATAGGTAATTGGGTATAGACATGAGATAATTATCAACTCCTAACTCTTAACTCCTAACTCCTCACTCCTAACTTTTTCTTTCCATCCCTACCGCCTGTGACCATTTTTTGATAACATCATTAAACCCGATTCTTAACAAACGGATTGATGTATGAGCAAAGGCACTTTATTTGATAAAGTTTGGGATTTACATACAGTTGGTATGCTTGCTTCCGGACAAACGCAACTGTTTATCGGACTGCATCTGATTCATGAAGTGACAAGTCCTCAAGCCTTTGCCATGTTAAAGGAACGGGGTTTGAAAGTGATGTTTCCTCAACGCACGGTGGCAACTGTTGACCATATCGTACCCACTGAAAATCAAGCGCGTCCTTTTGTCGATACTTTGGCTGAAGAAATGATGCAGGCGCTGGAAAATAATTGTCAAGAGAATAAGATTACTTTTTACAATATTGGTACCGGAAACCAAGGCATTGTTCATGTTATCGCCCCAGAATTGGGATTGACACAGCCGGGAATGACTATTGCTTGTGGAGATAGTCACACTTCAACTCATGGTGCATTTGGGGCGATCGCCTTTGGTATTGGCACCTCTCAAGTGCGGGATGTGCTGGCTTCGCAAACCTTAGCGCTATCTAAATTAAAAGTCCGCAAAATTGAAGTAAACGGTAGTTTAAATCCTGGTATTTACGCCAAAGATGTGGTTTTACACATTATCCGCACTCTCGGTGTTAAAGGTGGTGTGGGATATGCTTACGAATTTGCCGGTACCACCTTTGAGCAAATGAACATGGAAGAACGAATGACTGTGTGTAATATGTCCATCGAAGGTGGTGCGAGATGCGGTTACGTTAATCCCGACCAAGTTACTTATGAATACCTTAAAGATAAGGACTTTGCTCCAAAAGGTCAAGATTGGGAGCAAGCCGTTAATTGGTGGAATTCTATCCGTAGTGATGCGGATGCAGAATATGATGATGTCGTAGTATTTGATGCTATTGATATTGCACCTACCGTTACTTGGGGAATCACTCCCGGTCAAGGTATAGGAGTTAATCAAACTGTTCCGTTACCGTCCGAATTACCATCCGATGAACGTTTTCTTGCCGAGGAAGCTTATAGCTACATGGATTTAGCACCCGGTAATCCCATCAAAGGTACAAAAATAGATGTCTGCTTTATTGGTAGCTGCACCAACGGTAGAATCAGCGATTTACGGGAAGCCGCGAAAATTGCCAAAGGACATCAGGTTGCCTCCGGAGTCAAAGCCTTTGTAGTTCCCGGTTCCGAACGAGTCAAAAAACAAGCCGAAGCTGAAGGTTTAGATAAAATCTTTCAAGCTGCCGGATTTGAATGGAGAGAACCCGGATGCTCCATGTGTTTGGCTATGAACCCCGATAAATTGCAGGGAAGACAAATCAGTGCTTCTTCCTCCAACCGCAACTTTAAAGGAAGGCAAGGTTCCTCTTCCGGACGTACATTATTAATGAGTCCAGCAATGGTTGCAGCCGCTGCAATTAAAGGTACCGTTACAGATGTACGTGAATTAGTTAGTTGATAATTGTTAGCTGAAAAGAGAAAGGGAAGAAGTTGAGATGACCTATGCTCATTTCCCAATCCAAAATCCAAAATCTAAAATCCAAAATTGTAATGAGTGAAGTTAAAACAGTTTCCGGAAACGGCATTCCTTTAGTAGGTAACGACATCGATACAGATAGAATCATCCCGGCGCGGTTTTTGCGTTGCGTTACCTTTGATGGTTTGGGAAAATACGCTTTTGAAGATGATAGAAAAGCACTTGCAGGTAAACATCCTTTCGACCAACCGCAGTATCAAAACGCCAATATATTAGTAGTCAATCGCAACTTTGGCTGTGGTTCCTCAAGAGAACACGCACCCCAAGCCCTCGCTAAATGGGGGATAAAAGCTTTAATTGGCGAAAGCTTTGCAGAAATATTTTTTGGTAATTGCGTAGCAATGGGTATTCCTTGTGTTACCGCTGATACTGCTATTGTTCAAGAATTGCAGGTCATGTTAACAGATAATCCCCAAGTAAATATAACGGTAGATTTGCAAATTATGAAAGTGCATTGCGGTGATTTTTCAGCATCCGTAAGCATGGGTGAAGGAGCGAAAAATATGTTTATTTCCGGAACTTGGGATGCTTGCGGACAATTAGTCACAAATGCACCGAAAATTCAACAGACTACAACAAAATTACCCTATATG
Organism: Plectonema cf. radiosum LEGE 06105; assembly: GCF_015207665.1. GTDB lineage: Bacteria > Cyanobacteriota > Cyanobacteriia > Cyanobacteriales > Nostocaceae > Rivularia > Rivularia radiosa_A. Next base: position 29,567 of record NZ_JADEWL010000010.1, on the reverse strand, counting down.
AATTGGGGAAATTTATAATACAATACAACTCTATTGATTGTAAAAATACACAACTCTAACTTTGTGCGCTACCGTTTCATTACCATGATTTGTTTAGAAAAAAACAAAATTACAAAAATTAATCATTTATTTATCTAAAATTTATCTAAAATTATCGGTGAAATTACTTTAAGTAGCGTAGAAACTATTCATGAACTACATCATATCTTAAGATTGAAACCATGCTGTTAAGGCGATCGCCAAAGCATCAGCGGCATCATCAGGACGAGGAATGTAGTCTAGATCAAGTTCTCGCGCTACTGCTTCTTGGACTTCGGATTTTTCAGCCTTGCCATAACCAGCCAAAGCGAGTTTAATTTGAGCAGGTGCAAATTCTACGATAGGTAAACGATGTTGTCCCAAGACTAACATGATGATTCCTCTAGCTTGAGCAACCAAGATAGTATTTGACATCCGGTAAAAGAAGAATTTTTCAATCGCTACCAAATCTGGTTGGAATTGTTCAATTACAGTATGTAAATCATCATAAAGCGTACATAATCGTTGCTCCAGTGGAGTATTGGCAGGCGTACTTATGACCCCAAAATCTTGTAAAATTACTGAGCCGGAAGGCAAATTAACTTGATTTTTTTGGCATATAATCACTCCAAAACCTAAAATTGCTAATCCTGGATCTAATCCTAAAATTTTTTTTTGCATTTACTTTACAGTATTTTCATATAACTAAAGTGATTTTACTTAATATTTTCGCGAAGTTAATTACATCAGTCCAATCAATTAGATAGAATTAATTATTGTTATAATTCCATTCTTAGATTTGAATGTTCTTAGTGTAAATTTTCAATTAATTATTGTTTAGACCACTGCTTACCATTGCAATATGTCAATTGGTTTTATCAGACAAGCTCTTAACGTCATGCAAGAACAGTCGCGTCGTCGCACTCCTCATCGAGTTAATCAGTGGTTTAAGTGGTTATCCCCTGGGTTATCGGTCAAACGTTGGTTTTTAATGAGTATGGCTGGCGTAGTGCTGGCAAGTCTGGGTTTCGCTATTTGGAGCGGATTAACCCCAATTTATTGGGTACTGGAGTTGATTCGAGGCGCACTCTCGTTAATTACCAATACAATACCTTACTACATCAGTGGACCCGTGGTAATGATTAGCGGTTTATTGTTGTTGCTTTGGGGACAAAGCCGTACTGTTGGTTCGATTACTCGCGTACTACAACCCGAAGGAAATGAAGAATTAGTAGATGTACTCTTAGCTCATCGTAGATTATACAGAGGACCGAAAATTGTTGTCATTGGTGGTGGTACAGGACTTTCCACCTTATTGAGAGGACTCAAAACTTACAGCGCCAATATTACTGCTATTGTGACTGTAGCTGATGACGGTGGTTCATCCGGTCGATTACGTGAAGAATTTGGCGTATTACCACCAGGAGACATTCGTAACTGTTTGGCAGCTTTAGCAGATGAAGAAAAATTATTGACAGAATTGTTTCAATATCGCTTCAGTGCTGGAGATGGTTTAACTGGTCACAGTTTTGGCAATTTGTTCTTAACTGCAATGAGTGAAATTACGGGGGATTTAGAACAAGCCGTTACTGCCAGTTCTAAAGTTCTCGCCATCAGAGGACAAGTACTTCCAGCAACTCTTAGCGATGTTCGTCTCTGGGCTGAACTAGCCGATGGTCGCCGTATTGAGGGTGAATCAAAAATTACCAAAGCTGGAGGTAAAGTTGTTAAAATAGGCTGCACTCCCGCCAATCCACCCGGTTTACCTGCCGCTGTCAAAGCAATTCAAGATGCCGATTACATCATCATGGGACCCGGTAGTCTTTATACCAGCGTCATTCCCAATCTTTTAGTACCCGAAATTGCCAGCGCGATCGCCGCAACATCGGTACCAAAAATATATGTGTGTAATATTATGACTCAGCCGGGAGAAACTCAAGGATATACAGTCGCTAATCACATTCAAGCTATTGATAAAGCTTGCGGACAAAAACTATTTGATGCGGTTTTAGTACACAAAAAATCTCCCACAGTCCGCGCATTGATCCGCTATGCTAAGGAGAATTCCCACCCCGTATTTTTAGATCGCGAAGAAGTAACTATAAGCGGACGCAGAATAGTTTCAGCTAACGTCATGAGCGAAGATGAAATCGGTTGCGTGCGTCACGATCACCAAAAATTAGCGCAAGTTCTGCTACGTTGGTACAGTGGAACTCCCAAAGGAATGCGAAAGTTGTACAAGATTTTTAATAAAGAATCGACAATTAGTTGATCATCAAGTTTATTTCAAAATCAAACAAACAGGCTTAAGCATTCGTGACATTTCCAATACTTCAGATGGGAACATAATTAATCCATAGGGGTAAGTCCGACAAGAATCAATTCTCTGCCCGGAAAAGGCAAAATGCGTCTCCGGAGGAGATACGGAGACGCGGAGGCTCTCAAAATTTTGCTCGGTAATTCTAGAGCGCTTTAGGAGCAAAGATGATAAAAATCCTTCTTGAAGATGCACTCGCAACTCAAAATTTGGGCATTATTCTCGGCAAAACCCTAACTGCCAATAGTATAATTTTACTAGAAGGTGATTTGGGGACGGGTAAAACTACCTTAGTGCAAGGTATAGGTGAAGGTTTGGGTATTAACGAAACAATCGTCAGTCCAACTTTCAATATTATTAATGAATATACTCAAGGACGCTTACCCTTATACCATCTAGATTTATATCGTTTAGAATCTCGCGAAATACTGGGCTTAAACCTCGAAACTTACTGGGAAGCTCTTGAGGTTGCACCGGGAATAGTAGCTATTGAATGGGCGCAACGAATGCCTTATAAACCCTCTTCTTATCTCACCATACATTTAACTGACGACAACCGGGACATTCAAGCGTCTAACTCTTCTATACGCTTTGCCGAAATCACTCCATTTAATTGCACTCTTAGCGAGAAAATTCTGAGTTTAACCGAAGAATATCATTGTCAGTAGCAATATCTCTTCTAAAAAATGAACCCTTAGATATACTCCCACAAGTAATCTAGGTTCCTTCTGTAGTCCGTTCTATCTGCCACTGCCTCGTTCATCAAAAAAAATGCAGCACATTGTAATTATAATCACCTAATAATTGATTTACAAAATAGAAAGACGTATTCATTTTCAGCGCTTATTTTATACTAACTATGACGATTGATTAAGTATCATGCCAAACCAAGTAAGAGTTAACAAGGGAGGATGATACCTTAATTAGTCACAAATTTGTCAAGTATTTTATTTTTAGTGTTTTTTGTCAGTAGATGCTTGTAAATAGTGCTTGTTTACCAAGATTTTTATCATCTTTAACAATCAAGCTTATTTATTTTTGTGTTTAGTTTGACACGTTTATTATTGATATGCCTGAGTAATTGCTCGTAAGAGTAAATGCTAGTAATTTATTGAAAAAAATCAAGTTAATATTAAATTAATCTTTTTGTCTTCAGTAGTTTTGCATACTCTTAATAATTGCATTATCTAGATTTTTGCGGTTTGTCAAATGTCATAAATACTGAAAAAAATAATTTTCAACTATAATTAATCCGATTAAAAGCAGAATATATACTTAAAAAATCACGGTTGAATAAGTTTGGTAATTAGTATAAATAAAAACACTAATGCGATTACGTAAATTTGTTTGGATGAAAAATAGACTATTTGTACCTGTAGTTGACTGAAAGTTTGACTAATTAGTGCCTTCAAATTACTGGTAAACAAAAATAAAGCGCTTGTGTGAAAACCACAAGCGCTTGAAAGCTTTTTACCTGATTACGAGCTAACGCTCAAAACTTAAAGCTCTACCTCTTATAGAGGTATTTAACTCACCTTTGTGATAAACAACTTCACCTCCAACAATAGTTGTTACCGGCCATCCCGTGAGATTCCAGCCTTCAAAAGGACTCCAACCGCATTTAGTCACAAGTTCCTCGCGGCGGACTTTTTTTCGCGAATTTAAATCTACCAACACTAAATCGGCATCATAACCGGGAGAAATTAGCCCTTTATTCGGAATAGAATAAGCAGTAGCAACAGCAGTTGACATCCAGTTAACAACTTGAGCAACAGTACAACGTCCTTCAACTGCGGCAGTTAGCATTAAAGGTAAAGAAGTTTCTACTCCCGGCATTCCCGAAGGACTTTGAGGATAAGTTTGGGCTTTTTCTTCTAAAGTGTGGGGCGCGTGATCAGTTGCGATAAAATCAATCACCCCATCCAACAAAGCCTGCCAAAGTACTTGATTATCATGAGATGTTCGCAAAGGAGGATTCATCTGCGCCAAACTGCCTATTTTTTCGTAAGCAGTCGTATTCAACAATAAATGTTGGGGTGTTACTTCTGCCGTCACCCAACTAGGTTTATCTTCACGAAGTAAATCTGCTTCCTCTGCCGTAGACATATGCAGAATATGTAGGCGGCGACGATATTTTTTAGAAAGTGCTAAAGCTCTTTTTGTTGCTATCAATGCTGCAAGAGAATCTTGTATTTGGGAGTGAATAGCGACATCATGAATATTTGCAAATTCTTCTCTGCGCTGTCTTAACCTAGTTTGGTCTTCTGCATGAACTGCAATTAAGATGTTGCCGTTGGCAAATATCGCTTCTAATATTTCTTGAGGATCTACTAGCAAAGGACCGTGCATCGACCCCATGAAAATCTTGATTCCTGGAGTAGGGCTAGCCTGTAGCAATTCCAACAAATTATCTGAGGTTGCTCCAATAAAAAAGCCATAATTAACAAGACACTTATTAGCAGCACGTTCTAACTTGTCATTTAAAGCAGCTTGACTAATTGTTAAAGGGCGCGTATTTGGCATTTCCAGGAACGAAGTCACTCCTCCCTTGGCACAGGCACAAGAAGCAGTAAATAAGTCTTCTTTATGCTCCAGCCCCGGCTCCCGAAAATGTACTTGTGGATCGATAACTCCTGGCAACAAAGTTAACCCGTCAGCGTCAATTGAACGGGTAGCTGTTTCCTCTATCTCTGATGGTGAAACATTAACAATTTGGCGATCGCGTATCAGCACATCCCCAACGATTGATTCACCATTGGGTAAAATGATATTCGCACGGCGAATTAGTAAACCTTGAGATGACATGAAAATACACCAAACTCAAATAACATTAAATTCTGACATACAGCTATCCTTAATTGAAGTTAAACTTATGGAATGCCAGACAGTAGGGATTATGTGTTATTAACAACGAAGACTCTCTAGCTTTTCAATTACAAAATAACCAGGTCAAAATGACAACATAACTCGTAGCAGCATCTTTGTACAGTTAAGATAAAAAAATACAGTATTCCTAGAAATCAGTCTCTTTTTGGAGCATAATTTAGTTTCTACTTGAGTAATTACATGCAAAATCCAGTGTCTGACCGTCACTCCAACCAACAACCCGATAATTCCTGGTTTTTTGAATTAGGTAAAACAATCGGATTAAGCATCGTGCTTGCTCTTTCGATTCGCACTTTTGTTGCTGAAGCTCGTTGGATTCCTTCCGGCTCGATGGAACCCACTTTGCACGGTACTCCAAATCAGTGGGAGGCAGACAAAATAATTGTTGATAAGTTAAGTTATAATTTTTCTATTCCTCAGCGGGGAGATGTTGTAGTTTTTTCTCCTACAGAAGAGCTACTAAAAGAGCAATATGAAGATGCCTTTATTAAACGGATAATTGGTTTACCTGGAGACAAGGTTGAACTGATTGGGGGGAAAGTACATATAAATGGAAAGCCTTTACAAGAGCAAAATTATCTCGTTTCCGAACAAAATACATCTGTTGAAGTTTGCGCTTCAGCATCTGCACAGCCTTTTTTGTCTACATCTCAGACTATTCCACCAAATTCCTATTTAGTGTTAGGAGACAACCGTGGGAGCAGTTACGATGGTCGTTGTTGGGGTGTTGTTCCTCGTGGAAATATTATTGGTCGTGCCGTACTTCGTTTTTGGCCTTTAAATAAAGTCGGTGGCATTGATCAAACCCCATTGTATAACGAGGAACTACCTCAAGACAAAATCAAAGCTGAATAAAAAGTTACCGTAAATATCTATTGCTGTCTTTTCAAAAGCAAATTTTTGTAAATAAAGGCAGCTAATTTTTTGTGAATAATTCGGGGATGTCGATCGCGATTACTTTTTTTACAGTGCTTGGCGGCGGACTATTGATATCTAAACCCGTGTAGACGGGTGCCGCGTTGCGGGGGAACCCAGGCGTTGTAGCAAGTGGCGTGCGACTTCTACTTGCCAGGTATAAATAAAATTTTACTTAAAATACGTAAATCCTAAACAAATAAAGCAATTATTTTACTATCAGCACAAAACAATAAGTAAAGTAAATAAATATTAAGATTTATTTAGTTGTGTTTGTAGTTTAAAATACATAATATATTTTATAAGTTGAGACATCAGAATCAAGTATAAACTTTTACATTTAATTTTGTAAAAAATATTAAGATAAATTAAATTCAAACCTGCTTTGATGAGACTCGTACCCATATTATATTTTACATAATTAGAAAAGTGGATGATATGGTTTTAGAGAATAAATAAAAGCCAAAAAGTCGTAATAAGTCAGCAGTATACCACCGTTCCCTGGTCAATGATGATTAAAATTCAGGAATTTAGCTTCTAATTATAGCTTGAATAAATTATGGAATTGACTCAAAAAAATACATTCGGGAATTACTCACCGCACCCTAATAAACAAGATATTTTAATTATTGATGATACAGCGGATAACTTACGTATTTTATCCTCAATTTTGGCTAAAGTTGGGTATAACGTTCGCAAAGCTTTGAACTGGCAAATGGCTTTCACTGCTTGTCAAACTCAATTACCTGATTTGATTTTACTCGATATCATGATGCCAGGCATCGATGGGTATGAGATTTGCCGACGTTTTAAAGCAAATCAAACAACTGCCGATATACCAATTATTTTTATCAGTGCATTAGACGATGTTTTTGATAAAGTCAAAGCTTTTAAAGTAGGAGGTGTGGATTATATTACTAAGCCCTTTGAATTTGCAGAAGTCATAGTCAGAATACAAAATCAACTGGAGTTGAGAAACGCTAAATTAGAAGTCTTAAAATTAAATAATCAACTTGAAGAAAGAGTAAAACAGCGTACTTTAGAACTTGAAAATACCCTCTCCAAGCTGCAAACAGAAATAAATTCTCGTCAGGAATTACAAAGTAAGCTACTGGAAAGTGCCTTACGTGATGCTTTGACTGGTTTACCGAATAGAGTATTTTTTATTAATCGATTAGAACAAGCATTAAATCGCGCCAAATTAGAAGCAGATTATCACTTTGCCGTGCTTTTTCTCGATTGCGATCGCTTTAAAATTATTAATGATTCCTTGGGACATTTAGTAGGAGATCAATTATTAGTTGCTATAGCCAAGCGCTTGCAATCTTCTTTATCACCATTTGATACTTTAGTACGATTAGGTGGCGATGAATTCGGTATTATTTTAGAGAACATTTCAGATATCAAGATGGTAATTAGTGTTGCGGAAACTATCATAAATTCACTTGGGAAGCATTTTAATATATCTAGATATCAAGTATTTGTTAATGTAAGTATTGGGATAAATTGGGGTAATTTGAATTATGATAAATCAGAGTATCTCCTCAGAGATGCCGATACAGCAATGTATCGTGCCAAAGCACTGGGAAGAGGAAGATTTCACGTATTCGATCCAGCAATGCATCGGGAAGCTATTCAAAGTTTAGAGTTAGAAAATGATTTGAGAAGAGCCTTAGAAAAGCAAGAATTAATTGTTTACTATCAACCGATAGTTTCCTTAAATACAGGGACAATTATTGGATTTGAGGCACTTGTTCGTTGGCAACATCCTAGCAAAGGTTTGATTTTGCCGACAGAATTTATTTCTGTGGCGGAAGAAACTGGGTTAATTTATAATTTAGATACTTGGGTATTGCGATCGGCTTGTAACCAACTACGTATTTGGCAAAATCATCCATCAATTCCTAAACCTTTACATATGAGTGTTAACTTGAGTGCAAAATTATTTTTACAACCAAACTTTATCGCGACCATTGACCAAATAATTTATGAAACTAAAATAAATCCTGCCTTTTTGGAACTGGAAATTACCGAAACTGTAATCATGGAAAATAGTATAGATGTAAAAACAACTCTTGAAGAACTTAAACAGCGGAATATTAAATTAATCATGGATGACTTTGGTACGGGTTATTCTTCTTTAAGTTATCTGCATAGCTTTCCATTGAATACTCTTAAAATTGATAAATCGTTTCTAAATTTGATGCAGGAAAATCATCAAAATGTCAGTTTGGTTCCAGCAATTATTGAAATAGCTCATTCAATGGGAATGAAAGCAATTGCTGAAGGTGTAGAAACTTGCGAGCAATTATCGCAAATTAGAAATTTAAATTGTGATTTTGCTCAAGGAAACTTATTTTCTTCTGCAATGGAACCACAATCTATTTTAGAGTTGATGTTGTCAGTTCCTCAATGGTAAATATCAAGCTGTTGTATATTTTCAACATCATAAGTATTAATTTTAATTAATATGTATACAGCCATACTCGCATATTTGACAACTACTTATATAATTTCAAGTATACAAAATGGATATAACGTATTATTTTATAATAGTTATTCATTGATGATTGCTTAATATATTTTCCCAATTTGTAATAAATAAACATAATAATTGTATGAATAAAAAACAGTATTTATGGGATATTTTTTAGGATAAAAAATGTATTCAAATCAAAATGAGAAAATCAATATATTAGTAGTAGATGATACTCCGGACAATTTGCGTCTTTTGTCGGCAATGTTAACCACACAAGGTTATGAAGTTCGCAAAGCTTTGAACGGAAAAATGGCATTAAGTGCTTGTAAAATATTACAACCAGATTTAATTTTACTTGATATAAATATGCCCGAAATGAACGGGTATGAAGTTTGTCAAGAATTAAAAGCAGAGGAAATAACTTTTCAGATTCCAGTAATATTTATCAGCGCTCTTGATGATGTGTTAGATAAAGTAAAAGCCTTTGATGTCGGAGGCTCTGATTACATAACTAAACCTTTTCATGCAGCAGAAGTTATATCTAGAATAGAAAATCAAATTAATTTGCATCGCTTACAAGTAAAATTGTATGAAAAAAATGCCTTATTACAAAAAGCTCATAAAGATTTACAAGCAGCACAAGTACAGCAAATTCAAAATGAAAAAATGTTTGCTTTGGGACATTTAGTTGCAGGTATTGCTCATGAAGTTAATAATCCGGTTAGTTTTATCTACGGAAATTTAGAATATGCAAGGGAATATATCGAAAATTTAGTCAATTTGGTTGAAGCTTATCAACAGGAATATCCACATCCTACTACCAAGGTTCGAGAAATACAAGAAGAGATAGACCTTGATTTTTTAAAAAATGATTTACCATCCCTGATGGGTGCGATGTATAGAGGAGCAGAGCGTATCCGTTCGATTGTATTAGCGCTGCAAAACTTTGCTAGACATGATGAAACCGACAGCAAACTAGTTAATATTCATCATGGTATAGATAGTACGATTATCATGTTGGAGCATCGATTGGAACAAACTATTTATCGTAATGCAGCAGTTAAAATAATCAAAAAATATGGTAATTTACCTTTAATTTCTTGTTATGCTAGCGAACTTAATCAGGTGTTTATGCATTTATTGAACAACGCCATTGATGCTTTGGATCAGCAAGCAGAAAATTTTTATGGAAAAAAAAATTTTTATGATTCAACTTTTATTCCTACTATTTGCATCAGTACTGAGGAGATTGAACGCGATAGTGCTGCTAGAATTTGCATCAGCGATAACGGTGTGGGAATATCAGAAGAAGTTCGCAAATGTATATTTAACCCTTTCTTCACCACAAAGCCCGTAGGCAAGGGTAGCGGGCTGGGATTATCTATTTGCCATCAAATTATAGTACAAAAGCACTCAGGAACAATAGTTTGTAATTCAACTCCCGGAGAGGGAACAAAATTTGCAATTCAAATTCCTTTGAAACAATTTTGATCAAATTGAGAATTTACCGCATCGATTTCTCACTCACGTAGCATAATAGAAGTGTGACTGATTTGTTTGACCCCTTACTATCGCTTAAAGAAGGTCACTGGTTCAAGCTGATTTGCGGAGCCAGCTTCCAACATCTGCCTGCGGTTAGAAGTTTAACATTAGCTTACACGCTGGCTGGAGCTGACTGCATAGATGTCGCTGCCGATCCAGCGGTCATTGGAGCAGCTCGAGAAGCAATACAAGCTGCTGCTTCTTTAGGTGCCAATGCACGGCAACGAGGCTTTTCCTATCAAGGAACCCCGTTGTTAATGGTTAGCTTAAACGATGGTGAAGACCCCCACTTCCGCAAAGCAGAATTTGATGCTACTAAATGCCCAAGTGAATGTTCCCGACCATGCGAAAGCATTTGTCCCGCACAAGCGATTACGTTTAACAGTATAAAATATAACTTTAATGGGGTTTTGTCTGACAAATGTTACGGCTGCGGTCGTTGCCTTCCTATCTGTCCGTATGATAGAATAGAGGCGGTATCTTATACAACATCCGTGGGAGCAATTGCACCATTGATACTGAAATCTGGGGTTGATGCTGTAGAGATTCATACGACTGTCGGGCATTTGGCAGAATTCAAGAAATTGTGGCAAACAATTTTGCCATATATTGGGCATTTGAAATTAGTTGCCATCAGTTGCCCGAATGACGAAGGGATGATTGATTATCTACATGAATTGTATGATGCGATCGCCCCGCTAAATTGCGTGAATATCTGGCAAACCGACGGTAGGTCAATGAGTGGTGATATTGGTTCGGGTACCACATTAGCGACTGTGAAATTAGGTGCCAAAGTATTGAGAGCAAAAATACCAGGATATGTGCAGTTGGCAGGTGGTACTAATAATTACACCGTGCCGAAATTGCGGGCAATGGGATTGTTGAAGGAATTAACGAGGTCAAAAAGTCAAGTTATGGGAGAGAATAATGTTATCTCTCATACATCAGCTCGTTTGGGAACCGAAACATCCGTTGCAGGTGTTGCTTACGGTAGCTACGCCCGAAAACTGCTCTCAAGTGTTCTCGAAGAACTAGAAGAAAAGGAGGTGAATAATTCCAGTGTCAAAGTAACTGCTCGTCTGGAAGAAGAACCAACACTGCTTTGGCAAGCTGTATCGCTTGCTGATTCATTAGTTTCCCAGCTTAAACATAAATTTTGAGCCCCTCTTGAGCCTTGGCTCGTCCCCTATCTCCAAAAACGTCACCATAAAAAGCATGACGATTACAGACGATCTCCAAAAATTATTAGCCATATTGCCCCAAGACTTACAGGAGATGCTAGAGCAGCATCCTCAAAGAGATAGTTTAGTAGAAGTGGTCTTGGATCTGGGTCGTCGCCCAGAAGCACGTTTTACGGATGGAGCCGAATATCTTAGCGAAATACCCATTACCCAGCAACAAATAGATGATTGCATTGTGCGAGTGGGAACTTTCGGTGGAGATAATCGGGCAGGAATAGAACAAACTTTACATAGGATCAGCGCCATTCGCAACCGCGCCGGCAAGATTATCGGTTTAACTTGTCGCGTGGGACGGGCGATATATGGAACGATTACCATGATCCGCGATTTAGTAGAAAAAGGTCAATCAATTCTGATGCTGGGTCGCCCAGGTGTCGGAAAAACTACTGTTTTAAGAGAGATTGCCCGTGTTTTAGCGGATGAACTTGATAAAAGAGTGGTAATCATTGACAGTTCAAATGAAATCGCCGGAGATGGTGATGTTCCCCATCCCGCCATTGGTAGAGCGAGACGAATGCAAGTGTCTCATCCCAACCAACAGCATCAAGTAATGATTGAGGCAGTGGAAAACCATATGCCGGAGGTGATAATTATTGATGAAATTGGTACGGAATTAGAAGCATTAGCATCTCGGACTATTGCCGAACGCGGTGTGCAGTTAATTGGTACGGCACACGGTAATCAAATAGAAAATTTGATCAAAAACCCTACCCTTTCGGATTTAGTAGGGGGTATACAGGCTGTGACGTTGGGAGATGACGAAGCCAGACGGCGAGGCTCTCAAAAAACGGTTTTGGAACGCAAAGCGCCTCCTACCTTTGAAATTGCTGTGGAAATGCAAGAAAGGCAGCGTTGGGTAATCCATGAAAGCGTTGCTGACACTATAGATAGTCTTCTCAGAGGACGACAGCCCAGCCCGCAAGTGAGAACCATGGATGAGAACGGTAAAGTGGGAATTGCCCGTCACTTAACTGCTATTAACGGTGGTGCTGCACAAACTTTAACAGGAGAAGAAACTTTTCGCGGGCGCAATTCTGCTAGATCCAACAGTTGGAGAGAATCCGGGCAAATGCGTCCTTTAGTGCCATTAAATGCCGAATATCAAGTTGCTAATGGTTCTGGACGTAGCGAATTTGATCGTTTATTGGATCAATCTTTCAATAACTCAAATGGATTTGAAAGCAACGGGAATAAAGATTCCGGACCAAATGGTGAAGATTTACCGCTGCATATTTACCCTTACGGCGTTAGTCGCTCTCAATTAGACCAAGTAGTTGGGGTACTTCATTTACCCGTAGTCTTGACAAAAGATATTGATAGTGCTGATGCAATTTTAGCATTGCGATCGCACGTCAAAAATCATGCGAAGTTACGGCAAATGGCGAAGGCTCGTCAAGTGCCGATTCACATGATTAAATCTAGCACCATTCCTCAAATTACCCGTGGCTTGCGGCGGTTGTTAAATATGGACGACCCCGAAGTTACCGACGAGCGCGAATTGGAATTATTTCTTCATCAAGGCAGCGATGATGAAATTGATGCTTTAGAAGAAGCTAGACTTGCGGTAGAACAAATCGTCATACCCAAAGGTCAGCCTGTAGAATTATTGCCGCGTTCGTCGCAAGTGCGTAAAATGCAGCATGAATTAGTCGAACATTATCGACTCAAATCAAACAGTTTCGGGGAAGAACCAAATCGGAGGCTACGGATTTATCCTGCCTAAGTTTTCCCTATCTCTTTTTTTCACCAGTGTGCAGCACAACAAACCCCTTCTTCCTTTAGGTCGAGGGGGATTCTAATTATTATTGTTGTATATTACAAACGACAAGAATAATATTATAGCACAAATTTAAGAGAAAGTTAATTAATGGTTAGTAATGGTTTGTTTTTTGGTTAATTTATTCGTTGATGGATGAAAATAGATAATTGAATCTGGCGGTTTAAACCGCTGCTACAAAAGCGAAACCCACCGTAGCAGGGGTTTAAATGATTAGTTATGATTTAGTTCCCAAGTTGGAATTATTGATTTTTGTTGGTGGTGGATTGCTTGATTTCTAATATAGTTGGCTACTTTATCTATACCATCATGACCAACGGTAAATGCTCCATAACTTCCTTGCCATTTGAAGAATTCGCCGGGTTTGATTTCATGAGTAACAAGATGTGAAGAACTACCTTTGATATTTTTGATCAAGTCAGATACTGATAAAGTAGGAGGAAGACCTATTAATAAATGTACATGGTCTTCAACACCGCCGACAGCAATCATTGTGCATCGTAATTGTTGGCAATGTTTAATAATTGCAGCGTAAATATTTTGTTGTATATCGGGTGTGATTAAAGGTAATCTGTCCCAGGTAGCCCAAACAACGTGTAAATACAATTGGGTGAAATTGGCTCTCATATTATTAATGTTTTTTAAATAGGTAAAAAATCTGGCGATTGAAATCGCAGCTACACAAACGAAGTCCGCCTTCGCGGACTAAAGATTTATAAAAATCGGATAAAATAGATTATATTCTTTATAACCCACCTTCGTTGGGTGCCGGTCTGTGTAGCCGCGATTTCTAATCGCCAGGTTAATTAAAATTGCTTTATAACCCACCTTCGTTGGGTGCCGGTCTGTGTAGCCGCGATTTCTAATCGCCAGGTTAATTAAAATTGCTTTATAACCCACCTTCGTTGGGTGCCGGTCTGTGTAGCCGCGATTTCTAATCGCCAGGTTAATTAAAATTGCTTTATAACCCACCTTCGTTGGGTGCCGGTCTGTGTAGCCGCGATTTCTAATCGCCAGGTTAATTAAATCGGATAACATATATTCCAATCCAAACCCCCAATCAAACCAATGCATCCCCACATCTGGTATCCCTTTACCCAAGCAAAAATTTCTCCTCCACCTTTAAAGGTAATATCGGCTCGTGGGATTTGGTTGGAGTTGGAAGATGGACGCAAAATTATGGACTGCATTTCTAGCTGGTGGGTGAATCTTCACGGACATTCCCATCCTAAGATTGCGGAAGCAATTTATCGTCAAGCTATTGAATTGGAGCAGGTGATTTTTGCTGGATTTACTCATCAACCAGCAGAAAAACTGGCACAAGAGTTAGTTAAAAAACTCCCAGATGGATTAAGCCGAGTTTTCTATTCCGATAACGGCTCAACTGCGGTAGAAGTTGCCCTGAAAATGGTTTATCAATATTGGGTAAATCAAAATCAGCAGCGTCAAAAGTTCATTGCTTTTCAAGGAGCGTATCATGGGGATACATTTGGAGCAATGTCTGTAGGTTCGCGATCGCTATTTTCTCAAGTTTTTTCTGATATGTTGTTTGAGGTAGATTTTTTACCTTTCCCTGAGACTTACATCGGTGATACTTCTATTGAGGAAAGGGAAGAAGCAGTTTTAACTCTATTTAAAGAAAAATTAACACAAAATCCTCAAGAGTATGCTGGGATTATTATTGAACCTTTGGTACAGGGTGCTGGTGGAATGCGGATGTGTAGAGTGGAGTTTTTGCAGAAATTACAGCAAGTAGTTAAGCAATTTGATACTTTATTGATTTTCGATGAAGTAATGACTGGGTTTGGTAGAACTGGGGAATGGTTTGCTTGTCTTAAAAGTCAAGTTACACCGGATGTTATTTGTTTATCAAAAGGGATTACGGGAGGTTTTTTACCGCTTTCAGTTACTGTATGTTCGGATAAAATTTACGATACTTTTTACAGTGATGACCCGATAAAAACACTGTATCACGGTCATAGTTACACTGCTAATCCTTTAGGATGTGCTGCTGCTTTAGCTTCTTGGGAATTGATGAACGAAAATCAAGTTGTTTTTAATAGTATGGAAGCGAAACATTTACAATATTTGGAAGTATTGCATGGAAATTCAAAAGTTGAAAAGTTGCGAGTAACGGGTACAATTGCAGCGATGGAGATTGTAAATACGCAAGAATCGGGATATTTAAATCAAGTTGGTTTGGAAATTAGAGAAAAAGCTTTAGAAAAAGGTTTACTTTTACGTCCTTTAGGAAATGTACTTTATATAATGCCGCCTTATTGTATTACTGATGAGGAATTATCGGAAGTGTATGATTCTATTTTGAGTATTTTGAAGAGTATTTAATAGTTAATCTATATGGATGTTAGCAAAAATCCTAGCGGATAAAATATTTGTAGATATAAAAGATTATTTAAATAGACATCTCCGGAAATTAATTATGCGTTGTTTGAAACCCTTGTAGAGACGCGAAATGGAGATGTCTAATGGGTAAGAAGTCGGGTTTTTATAAGTGTTTTCTGATGTGACCAATATTTTTAGTAAAAACCCGACTTCTGTAATCGTCGTCGGTGGGGTAAGAAGTCGGGTTTTTATGAGTATTTTCTGATGTGACCAATATTTTTAGTAAAAACCCGACTTCTGTAATCGTCGTCGGTGGGGTAAGAAGTCGGGTTTTTATGAGTGTTTTCTGATGTGACAAATATTTTTCCTAAAAACCCGACTTCTGTAATCGTCGTCGGTGGGGTAAGAAGTCGGGTTTTTATGAGTGTTTTCTGATGTGACCAATATTTTTAGTAAAAACCCGACTTCTGTGATTACCCATTACCCATTACTGATTAACAAATTATTTCCCCTCTTAAAACGGTGACAGCTTGTCCACTGAGAAAAACTCTATCTTCTCCAGGATATTTTACCTTTACTACACCACCGCGACTTGATGCTTGATAAGCTAAAAATTCGTCTTTATTTAACTTATTTCTCCAATAAGGTGCAAGACAGCAATGAGCAGCACCTGTTACGGGGTCTTCATTAATACCTAATCCCGGACAAAAGAAGCGGGAAACAAAGTCATATTCTGAGCTATTATCACCGATACTAGTAACAATTACTTGGGGAAATTGTTTTGCTAAAAGTGTAAAATTTGGCTGTATTTTTCTAACTAAATCTGCTGATTCAACTTCTACTAAATAACCTAAAGAATTTTTCATTACTGTTTTAATCGGTACTCCCAAAGCTTGATTAAGTTCCGTAGTTGTGGAAGTTGTTTCTGATAAATTAGCAGGAAAATCTAACTCAATCCAATCTTCTTGCTTTTTCGCTATTAATAAACCGCTTTTGGTATGAAAACAGGCTGATTCGTTGGGAGAAAGATGATTTTCTGACCATAAAACGTGAGAACTTGCAAGAGTAGCATGACCACACAATGGTACTTCGGTTGTGGGAGTAAACCAGCGTAGATTGTAACCGTCTTGTTGTTTTACTAAAAATGCGGTTTCGGATAAGTTCATTTCTTGCGCTACGTTTTGCATCCATTCATCATCTTTAGGAGAAGGTAAAACGCAGACAGCAGCGGGATTTCCGGTGAAGGGTTTGTTGGTAAATGCGTCCACTTGGATGATGGTTTGTTTCATATTCTTTTATTTTTAAACGCAAAGGTACGCGGAGGTTAGCGCAAAGGTACGCTAAGAAGATGCTTTTTAAGTAGTTTACCTAAAATAGAGATTCCTAACTCAATTTCTGTTTCTGAGGTGTTAGAAAAACTGAGTCGCATTGCTGGATAACCTTGTTGATTCGGAAAAAATGCCGAACCTGAAGCGAATAAAACGTTTTGTTCTATTGCTTGTTTACGGATTTGTGAAATATCAAAATTAAGTGGTAATTGAACCCACAGAAATAATCCACCATTCGGAACTGTCCATTTAGCTTCTTGGGGGAAATAATTTTCCATTGCTTGTAGCATTGTATTACGACTGAGAAGGTTTTCGGTTTGCAATCTTCTACGATGACGGCGATAATGTCCGGAAGCCAGATACTCGCTGACTATTGCTTGAGAAATTGTAGATGTGTGAACATCATGCATTAATTTACGTTCAACTAAGAGTTGATAATGTTTTCCCGTTACTACCATATAGCCAACTCTTAAACCGGGGATTAATGTTTTAGAAAATGTCCCAGCGTAAGTTACTAAATCTTGTTTATCTAAAGCTTTGATGGGTGGTGGTACTGGTTCAAAATTTAATCCTTCGTAGGCATTATCTTCTAAAATAGGACATTGGTATTGTTCTGCTAATTGTAGAAGTTGTTGACGATGGCTTTGTGATGTAGCGATTCCTGTAGGATTGTGTTGAGTACTGATGGTATAAATGAGCTTAGGGCGATGACTTTTGAGGTATTTTTCTAATAATTCAAGATTCATTCCCTCAGCATTCATGGGAATACCAATTATTCTGGCTCCCATATTTTCTAAAATTGCGATCGCGCCGTGATAAGTTGGAGTTTCGACAATTACCCAATCACCTTTTTGCAAATAATATTGCATTGTTAGTGATAAAGCTTGTTCGCAGCCGTTGGTAATAATCAAATTTTCTGACGTGACTTCTAATCCTTGTTGTACCAAAATTTGAGCGACTTGTTTGCGTAAAGTTAATTGTCCTTGAGGTACATCGTAAGCAAATAAATTATCAACAGCATTGGTGATTGTACGTCTACCAATTAATGCTATATCTTGAGGAGGACGAGGTACACCATAGCTAAAATTAATTATTTCTTTTTTAGCTTGTGCTTGTACAGCACTCATATGAATTTCAAAAAAAGAATTTCCTGCACCTTCGGAAATAATTACGTTTTGTGCTGGTGCAAAAGTTGATTTTATATTAGTATAAATAGTATTTGATTGATTAACAAAATAGCCGGAACCCTGACGAGCAAAAATAATTCCATCCGCTTCTAAAATACTGTAAGCTTCCAGAATTGTTAATTTATTTACTTGCAACTTTTCTGCTAAACAACGAATTGAAGGTAAACGTTCTTCTGGTTGCAATGCTCCAGATTTTATCAAACGACTGATTCTATCTTTAATTTGTAAATATATCGGTTTGCGTGACTTTCTATCTAAAGGAATCTTCACGGCTAAGTATTGATAAATCGTTATCTGTAATATACGCGATTTTTTAGCGCTATACACGGTACAGTTAAGAGTTTTTTGGCTAGAACAGTTACATTT
The DNA here is from genome assembly GCF_015207665.1 of Plectonema cf. radiosum LEGE 06105. Taxonomy (GTDB): domain Bacteria; phylum Cyanobacteriota; class Cyanobacteriia; order Cyanobacteriales; family Nostocaceae; genus Rivularia; species Rivularia radiosa_A. The sequence continues at coordinate 11,168 of NZ_JADEWL010000010.1, read as the reverse complement.
ATTCATAACTGTACTAGTCAAATTTAGTTAATCTGTACCTTTTCAGATAATTAATTATGAGTGAAATTGATTTAAAATTGAATTATTAACAGTAAAATGGGTAAAAATATTACCAAAATTAATCATGAAACCATTGGATTAATATATGGTTTTTTTGGAGTTCTCGGATTTAGTGGAACATTACCAGCAACACGAATTGCTGTAACAAATTTTGACCCTATTGTTGTTGGTTTAGGACGAGCGGTTATTGCTGCGGCTTTTGCTATAGTACTTTTACGATTGACTCGGCAACCAATACCACATCGACAATATTGGAAAAGCTTAGGAATTATTGTGGGAGGAGTAATTATTGGATTCCCTTTATTATCTGCTTGGGCTATGCAACAATTACCGGCTTCACATGGAGCAATTGTGACGGGAATTTTGCCTTTAGCTACTGCAATAGTCGCAACATTCCGTATGGGCGAGAAACCATCTTTAGGCTTTTGGATTGCAAGTTTTTTGGGAAGTACAACGATTGTTACCTTTGCATTGATTGAAGGTAATGGAACAATTCAGTTTGCTGATATATTTTTAATTGTGGCTGTAATAGCAGCTGCATTTGGCTATGCTGAAGGAGGGGAATTAGCCAAAACTCTTGGAGGATGGCAGGTTATTTGTTGGGCTTTGGTATTTTCTGTACCAATATTAATTATTCCTGTAGCTTTAATCATATTAGAAAAAGGTATTAGTGCTTCTCTTAATGCATGGTTAGGCTTTGGTTATGTAAGTATTATCAGTATGTTTCTCGGTTTCTTTGCTTGGTATCGTGGATTAGCGATAGGTGGAATTGCTAGAGTCAGTCAGATACAGTTACTGCAACCATTTTTAAGTATTTTATTATCTGCTTTATTTCTTAAAGAAAAGATTACTTATTTAATGATTTTTACTGCAATAATTGTTGTAATATCTGTTGCTATCGGTAGAAAACAGCCGATTCAAATAAATTGATTCGTAGATTTTTTTACAATACTCATGTTGGGTTAAGACACGATTAATATAGATTATTTTGAAAAATTAGCTTTGCTTTTCGTGTCTAATCCAATTTAATCCCATAGTTAAAATAATATCTAAAAACTTTTACTCACACTTTATGAATACTGAAAGTTCAAATTCTGAAAATGTTTCAAACTCAACGCTTACGAATTAGCGATGGATAAGCAAGAAATATTGTAGAAAATTTTTCTCGTAAAATCTGAATACCTTACCACGATTACCATTCGTTATGGAAGCCATCTCAAAATATGCCGATATCTAAATACAAAGAAGCTTTAAAATTAATTGGTGAATCTTTTACGAAGGTAAGTTAATTTTTATGAATCTATCATTTAAAGATACAAAATTTATTGTTGAAGCATTAAAAGAACTAATTAATAGATATAACGAACGGTTAGAAGAAATTGAAGATAATGATGAATTTGATGATGAAGCTTCTGAATTAAGTAATGATACTTTATTCCTAGAATCGCTACTTACAGATTTAGAGAATAATTTAAACAAAAACAAAACTTATTCTTTATCAGTATCATCTAATAATTTTTCTCATAAACAGGGAACAAAATCTGTAGATATGTTATTCAATTTAGTTGTTCAATTATCTATCAATGAACGTTTATTATTAGTAGAAGCTATTTCTGAATCTATTCGTAATGATAATAGGTTAAAAGCTAGTTGAACTGAAGATTATTTATAGTCATAAAATAATATCTAAAAACTGTTACTCACACCTTATGAATACCGAAAGTTCAAATTCTGGAAATGTTTACTCGATTTTGAGTCAAACTCAACGCTTACGAATTAGCGATGGAGAAATTAAACCCGTTTTAGATGGTTGCTCCAATGCTTCACATTTACTCGTACTTATTTGGTCACAGTTGGGTGATTTTGATAATCTAGAATATGCTTGGTGGCTGCAAAAAGAAAAAGCAAAGCTAGAAGCTAAAGGAATCACAATTCGTGCGGTAGGAATTGGCGATCGCAATTCTGGGATAAAATTTTGTAACTATACCCGATTTCCTCAAGAATGGCTGTTTGTGGATTCCTTAGCTGAAATTCACGCTAATTTAAAACTTTATCGTGGTTTATCTATACAATTCCCCTTGCTTTCAACTTCCCAAAAAGCTTGGTTGAATTTAATGTTAATGTGTGCTGGGATTGGTAGCCCAGGAACTTTAAGGGAAGTTTTTCGGGGTTATAAAGGTGACAGACAAGCTCCTCAGTTAATTGCTGATGAGGAAGTGATCAGCGGTACACCTCTACCACCACTCAAAGGTTCGTTTTTTCAAGCTGCTGGAGGAACAGGTTTTCAACGTCCTTTTGAACTCGCAACCCTACGTCTACGAAATATGACTGAAGTTTTGAGCAACTGGAATACCTATGTACCAAATTCCTCTTATTTGACACAGCGGGGAGCAACTTTTCTATTCGATTCTCAAGGTAAATTAATCTACGAACATCGCGATCGCGGTATTCTGGGTTTTGCGGAAAATAAGAGCAATCCTTTGTCTTTTTTATCTTTATAGATTAATTAAACAATAATTCCGCTGTTATGAAAATACTAAGTAATAACTATTTACTCAGTTAGTGCTTATTTTACAAATACAAAATATTTAACGAGTCACAATCAACAAACCTAAATCATGGAATTTTGTATCAACAACTACTAATTATTAAAATTCTCCGCGTAAATATATTTACATTCCTTGACTTTTAATACAAAATTAACCAATATTCTTTGAAAAATTGTTTTGAAATTACTTATAATTTCTGAGAAGTGTTGTATATCTAAATGTAGTTTACTATCATCTTTTGTAAAGCAGCATACAACTTAGTCTGGTTGTTGCTATAAAATTGCAATAGTCCTTGGAGTCGTCAAGTTTATCATGATTAAAGTAACATCGAATATACCCACCTTACTATTTACTGAAAGTAAATGGGAGGATGAAGAAGATAATTATCAATCTGAGGAGTACTTAGCTAAACTCCAAGATTTAATTAGTGAACGTTGGGACGATATTTGGAAAGAAGTTCAAGCAAGAAAACAAGAAGAAATAAAGCTTAATTAATTTTAAATTGCAAAAGAGGTCTTAGGATAAAGGTAAGAACCCCAGATGGTTTTTCTTTGCCTTTATCCCTTGACCTTTAACCATTTCTTAATCTAGCAACGGTTAATAGATAATTGCTAACTATGGTAAGTTTGTTTCAAAGTTGCTTCGATAGAATTAGTATGTTTGTATATTTGGATCAATTCGTGGGCTGGAGTTTTTCGCTTTTCTAAAAGAGTTTTGAGTGGTGCGAGTAAATGGACATCAGAGTCATCTTTCAATACAGTTTCTACAGTTTGTAAAACCTGTTTTGCTGTATTAAAAATCTCATCGTTGTCGAAACCTTCTTGTGCAGAAATTTGATGTATTTCAGCATCGGGAACAATTGCTCTACCAGATAATGATTCGTCCAAAACAATACCTTTTAATAAAGCTAATAATCCAGCATAGATAGAGAAATCACTACAGCTATCAAAAGCTTTAAATTCAATTCTGCCGACTTCTGCGGGAATGCGGGCAATTTTTGTTAAAGAGGGAACGCTTTTGATCAGTTCTTCTTGTTTTTCCACAAATACCATTGTCGCAGGTCTTTTCCCCGTTCTCATAAAAGTTCTCACAGAAAAACCTTCCCAGAGTTTACCTTGATAAAATGGAGAACTGTAGCTAAAAGGAATAATATAAGGACTGTAAAAAGTCAGTTTTTTACCAATATCAATAATACGTTCAGTAGTTAACCCTACCATAGAAATATTCAAATCCGGACCATAAGTAAGCATGGGAATATTCGCAGTTTGTTTCTCCGGAGAAGCCTGTCTGCGTATTCTTTCATACTCGTTTAAAGGTGGATCGGGTACAAATGTATCGTGGTGAGGATTAAAACTAATTAATACTGGTAAAAACCCATATTCTGCTGCTGTTTCTTTTAGTAAGCGAAAACTTTCGGATAATTCAGCGATCGCACTATGAATATCGGGATTTATAGTCGTTCTAATTTCGATGCCTTTGGGTACGCATTCGATAACTGTTTCGGAATCAGTAAAGCGTTCAAAACCTTCTATATACCAACGCTTTTCTTTAATCCCAGCGTCACCAATTCGTAATTCTGGGTAATCTTCTTTGTAAACAGGTAATTTTTCAACTATTTGGTTAAAATCAGCGAACTTTACCCGCGAAAAATCAGCAAAATTTCCAGCATTGTCAAGGAAAGCAACCTCATGTTCGATGCCAAAATGAAACATTATTTATTCCTTTTTAAGAAGTTAGTAATTGTGATTCAACTTAGTTGAAATAATGCCAAACGATAGGTGTTTCTGAGCAAGGGAATATACTTGAAGAGCAAACGATTTATTAATGAAAAACGTCGCAGAAATTTAGCTTCAAGATTTGCTTCCGGTAACAACTTCCATCACCACATAAGCAGGGTTACAATTCTGAATCTCGCGAATATCAGAAATGCTCCAATCAAAAATTATCAAATCAGGATACTGTTGATTCTTCAGCATCAGCGGCGAGATAGAATCAAAGGCAAATCGTGATTCAAAAAATTCTCAATAAGCTTATCAAACAGATGCTTAACTTGCTGTTCGCTGAGATACATCAACACACCTTCTGGGATGAAAATATAGGGCGGGTCGGTTCGACTTGTTCAAGCTCTCTAGCTCTTGCCAAAAGGGTAATTAATAGCGTTTCTTGAATAGTACCGAGGTTGAATTGGGTTTTCACAATGCACCTGTTGACACAAACAGCGAACTTTTTCTATAAATATCATAAACATAAATAAAAACAATTATCAACAATATCATGAATATAAATTTACATCAATAGAAATTATCAATTAACGATTAGAAAGCAAGTTTATTGTGAAAAATATGAGAAATAAGAGTTTTGAGGCTAATGCTACGAATTGAAAGTTGATTGATTGTATATATCAAGCAGAAAAAATTTTTTATATTAATTGGCAATAAGCTATCAGAAACATAGTTAGACAGCGAGTTAATATGTATTTGGGAAAGTTAGAGACGTGAATTATGACCAGTGCTATTCAATCTCCCTACAGCAGCGAGCAAATATCCGCTTGGCTGCGTGGGCTGCTGACTATTGCTTGGGCTGATGGAAATTTTGACGAACAAGAAAAGCAATTGATAAGTGCGATCGCCCAAGAAAAACTTAGTCCTGGGGTAAATGTAGAATCATTTGAAGCGATTGCACCGTCCGAATTAGCTGCTATTTTGGGTAAAAATACCCCGATTGCAGAAAACTTTTTGCGAACTGCGGTAATGGTAGCTATTGCCGATGGAATCTATTCTCCGAGCGAAGACGAAGTATTGCAGAAACTCTGTGAAGCTTTGGGAGAGCCGACAAACCTGCTGGAATCTCTGCGCCACACTTTAGAAAATCCCCAACCAGCAGAAGCTGCGTCAAGCGTTGCTTCACCTCTCACACCTCCTGGAAAGCCGCCAATTGAAGCTTTAAACCCCTTACGAGATTGGCTTGATGGATTGGACGTTCAAGACCCCACAGTGGCTCGCTTTTTATGCAAAATGATTCCTAGTCAATGTCCTTTTGAACGAGATGTCAAACTGTTTGGACGCAAAATCGTACATATTCCTCCCTTGTGCAAAATAAATCCCCTGTACGAACAACTCGTAGGCTTACGCTTCCGTGCTTTGTCCTATTTAGCGGATGATTGTAATGAGGATATTTCGGAATATATTTAGTTTGAAAGGGTAATGGGTAATTGGTAATGGGTAATTGGGGATGGGTGATTGGGGGTTGAAATTTTGAGTATTAAAGTGAAAAGACAACTATCCTACAGATAGAAGGAAAAATACTTCTAATCACGACTTACGCACGGATAACCTATTTATGTCATTACGACCGAACGGAAGCATTCACCCGTAAGGTGAAGTTCATCTCAAACCATTAGAAATGCCTAACGAGTGCGTAAGTTATGATTTAATTATGATGACTTCACTTCGGAATAGTGATAATATAGTTTACTTGATTTGGGATATTGAGTGGTAATTAATTGCTGGGAATTGCCCCCGAACCCCATTACCAATTACCCATTACCAATTACCCATTCCCATTTTTTATAATTATGCAATTTATCGATCAAGCAAAAATTGAAGTAGAAGCAGGTAAAGGCGGTGATGGTATGGTAGCTTTTCGTAGGGAAAAGTACGTACCTGCTGGCGGTCCTTCGGGAGGAAATGGCGGACGCGGTGGTTCGGTAATTTTAGCTGCTTCTGAAAATCTACAAACCTTGTTGGACTTTAGATACAAACGTCGTTTCGTAGCGCAAAACGGTTCTCGCGGCGGTCCGAAAAATTGTACCGGCGCATCTGGAGATGATTTATTAATTGAAGTTCCCTGTGGTACTGCTGTTTATAATGGGGAAACTGACGAATTAATTGGTGATTTAACAAAACCCGGACAAACTTTATTAGTTGCTCAAGGCGGTAAAGGTGGATTAGGAAATAAGTGTTTTTTGAGCAACCGCAACCGCGCACCCGAATACGCTTTACCCGGATTGGATGGAGAAATTAAAGCGTTACGTTTAGAGTTGAAACTGTTAGCAGAAGTCGGAATTATTGGATTACCAAATGCCGGAAAATCTACTTTAATTTCGGCTTTATCGGCAGCACGTCCCAAAATTGCCGATTATCCTTTTACTACTTTAATCCCTAATTTAGGTGTTGTAAGGAAACCTACCGGAGATGGTACGGTTTTTGCGGATATTCCGGGATTAATTGAAGGTGCTTCCCAAGGCGCGGGATTAGGACATGATTTCTTGCGTCACATTGAACGTACCCGTTTATTACTACACGTAATTGATGCAACTAGTGAAGATGTAATTGGCGAGTACAAGACGATAGTGCAGGAATTACAATCATATGGACGGAAATTGCGAGAAAAAACCCAAATTATCGCCTTGAATAAAATTGATGCTGTAGATAAAGAAAGTGTTGATTTAGAAGCATTAGCAACCCAATTAAATCATCTTTCCTACGCTCCGGTTTTTCTAATTTCGGCAGTAACTGGTGAAGGTTTACAGTCGATGTTGCAGCAAATTTGGGATACTCTTGATACTTTGGTTGTTGATGAAGTTGAAGAGATTGAAATACCAGTTTCTAGTTCATCATTTGAATTTTAAAGCATGATATGGTTCCTAGCGCTCAACCAAAATTAGATTTTATTCCCCCAACTTTTAACCCCTTGATTCTTAGACTTATTCATTGGTCGTTGCCAATTTTACAACGTTTTAGGTTGCGACCTTGGCTACCATCAGGAATTACCAAAATTGAAATATTGAATGGAGAAATTTTAGTTAATCTTTACCATCAATTCCAGTTAGGAAAAATTCGTTTAATTTTAGCCTTTCGTCATTGTGAAGTAGACGACCCTCTGAGTGGTTTGTATTTATTTTCTCGCGGAATACCTCAGATTGCTCGTCAACAAAAGATTAATTTAAAACTTCCAATTCACAATCATTTTATGTATGACAGAGGTATGACAATCTGGGCTGGTGATTGGCTCGGTTGGTTGTTTGCTCAGTTAGGAGGAATTCCCGTACATCGAGGTAAAACTCTAGACTTACAAGCAATTAAAAAAACTAGAGAATTATTAATTAATGGTAAATTCCCTTTAGTAGTTGCTCCTGAAGGTGCAACAAATGGTCATAGTGAAATTATTAGTCCTCTCGAACCTGGTGTTGCTCAATTAGCGTTTTGGTGTGCAGAGGATTTAGCAAAAGCTAACCGGATTGAAAGAGTAATCGTTGTTCCGATTAATATTCAATATCACTACATTAATCCTCAATGGTCAAAACTAGATTGGTTGTTAAGTAAATTAGAAGCAGATTGTGGGTTATCAAAACAAACAGTAGGAATTGCCACTACAGAACAACCAGAAAAATTATATTCAGAACGTTTGTTGCGATTGGGAGAGTATTTACTCTCAGAAATGGAAGATTTTTATCGTTGTTTTTATCATCGTCATTTACCAGATTTATCTGAAGATTGTGATAGTAGAGAAGAAAATATTACTCTTAGATTAAAAAAATTATTAGATGTATCTTTACAAGTAGGAGAAGACTATTTTGGAATTAAGAAAACGGGAAATATTATTGAGCGGTGTAGACGTTTAGAAGAAGCAGGTTGGAATTATATTTATCGCGAAGAACCAGATAAATTTAAACATTTATCTCCTGTCAAAAAAGGGTTAGCAGATTGGATTGCAGCAGAAGCCGATTTACGGATGCTGCATATGCGTTTAGTAGAAAGTTTTGTTGTCATGAAAGGTACTTATATTCAAGAAAAACCTTGTTTTGAAAGATTCGCCGAAACAACCTTAATTTTATTTGATGCCATTGCCAGAATTAAAGGAAATATTAATCCTCGTCGTCCTCGCTTAGGATTCCGTAAATCAACAATTACCGTCGGACAACCAATTGACATTAGCGATCGCGCTACTGTTTACCGACAAAACCGTCAAGGTGCAAAGCAATCTGTAGCTCAATTAACTCAAGATTTAGAAACGGCTTTGAAAGAAATGGTTTTTTAACAGGTCAAAGGTTTAAGGTTATAGGTCAAAGGTCAAAAACTCCTAATTCCCTTCCTCCTAATTCTTAACTCCCTTCCTCCTAACTCCCTTCCTCCTAACTGTTGATTCCTAAGCGAGTCTTCACAAAACTTTGTATGCTGGTAAAAAGAGTTATTGATATTTTTTTATAAACTTGTGCAAGAAGATTTTAGATTAATCGTTGATTTGGTTTCGGTTCTCGCTGTTGCTGCGGGTGGGGGACTGTTTGCTTCACTTTTGGGTTTACCTGTGTTATTAGGGTATCTCGTGGGTGGGATGCTTATAGGTCCCGCTGGATTTGGATTAATTAAGGAGTTTATCCAAGTTGAAACTTTAGCACAGTTTGGTGTAGCTTTCTTACTGTTTGCCCTAGGAGTGGAATTTTCCTTTGCAGAACTCAATAAGGTTAAGAAAATTAGTTTGGGTGGTGGTGGGTTACAAATTATTTTAACGATCGCAATCACGACTCTGGTATCTGTGGGGGTAGGTTGGGTAGATTCCCCGGTTCAAGGTGTGTTTTTGGGAGCAATTTTATCTTTGTCTTCCACTGCGGTGGTGCTAAAGTGCTTGATGGAACGCAATGAAACGGAAACTCCCCACGGACAGGTGATGTTGGGAATCCTAGTGGTGCAGGATTTAGCATTGGGATTGATGTTAGCGGTATTACCCGCTCTCGATCAACCAGCGGAAACCCTTGCGATTGCGGTATTAATGGCGCTGTTAAAGATTGGTTTATTCGCTGCGGGTGCTGTGGCTACAGGAATTTGGTTGATTCCCCCTTTATTGCGATTGCTGGCTCAGACAGAAAGCCGAGAGTTATTTTTATTGGGTGTGGTGGCGTTGTGTTTGGGAATTGCACTGTTAACGGAACAGTTGGGACTTTCCATTGAAATGGGGGCTTTTGTCGCCGGTTTGATGATTTCCGAAGTGGAATATGCCGACCAAACTTTAACTTATGTTGAACCTGTGCGGGATATTTTCGCTAGTTTATTCTTTGCTGCGGTGGGGATGTTGATTGATCCGATATTTTTATGGAAAAATCTGGAATTAATTTTGGGATTGGTAACCCTGGTATTTATCGGTAAATTTTTAATTATTACTCCTTTAGTCAAAATATTCCGCTATCCCCTAAAAACGGCTTTAATTTGTGGTTTGGGACTAGCTCAAATTGGTGAATTCTCCTTTGTACTTGCTAGTGAAGGTCAACAATTAGGGCTAGTATCTCGCCGAGTATATTTACTTATATTAGGTACAACGGCAGTAACATTAGTTTTAACGCCCTTCGTACTGCGTTTACTGCCAATTTTATTTGACTGGGCAGAAACAATGCCTTGGTTACAACCCTATCTCAACGGTGAAGGAAAACCCCTCGAAGTTGCCGATGATTTACCAATTAAAGACCACATCATCGTTTGCGGTTACGGTAGGGTCGGTAAAAACTTAGTTAAAGTGCTACTTTCTCATCAACTGCCCGTAATAGTTATAGACCAATCCGAAAGGATAATTCAACAGTTACGGGAAGCCTCCATCCCTTATGTATACGGAAATTGCGTAAGTTTTCATGTATTAGAAACAGCAGGAATCAATCGAGCCAAAGCAATGGCGATCGCACTTCCCGATCCGATGAGTACTCGTCTGACTTTACGACGGGGTTTAGAATTATTCCCAGAATTAAATATAGTCGTCCGTGCCACTAATAACAAAAATATTGAAGCACTTTATCAATTAGGAGCGCGAGAAGTTGTACAGCCGGAATTTGAAGCTAGTTTAGAAATGGTTTCCTTTCTGTTAACAGATATTGGTCTTTCAGCAATATTGGTACAGCAAGAGATTCAAGAAATCCGTCAACGTCACTATCTAGATTTTCGTCCCGAACAATCAGCCTCCGAAGCAGCCCGTGCTTTACGACGTGCTACAGCCGATTTAAACAAACGCTGGTATACTTTACCAACAAACTCCCCCTTAGTCGGAATGACCTTAGAACAAGCCGATATGCGCTATTTAACCGGCGTAAGTTTAATGGCAATTCAACGCACCATAGGAGAAGAAATCGATTATCCCGACGCTAAAACTATTTTAGAAGAAGGAGACAGGCTTTTAGTAGTTGGTTCATCCGAAGAAATAGCCGCATTAGAAGAATTCGCATCAGGAAAAGCCACCGTACCCGGAGAAAACAGCGCTTGTCAGTGGGTAAAACTCGATTCGGAATCCCCCGTATTAGGTAAAACCCTTGCCGATTTAGACATTCGCCGACAATACGCTGTAGAAATACAAGCAATCAGAAGGGAAGGAAAATTTCTTCGCTATCCCGAAAGTAAAACCCGGCTGCAAAACCGCGATCAATTGTTATTGTGCGGTAGATTATCAGCTTTAAATAAACTAGAAGAACTATTTTCCTGCCAAAATCAGCCAGTATTCTCAATTCCCATAGTCAAAGCCGCAGAATTAGAAGCATTACGCGAATATTTGCCATTGGATGAGTTGAGGGAATAGAAGACAAGG
>NZ_JADEWL010000301.1 GCF_015207665.1 Plectonema cf. radiosum LEGE 06105 | reverse complement strand
GGGGGGGAATTTCTGTTTTCTTCCTCTGCTTCCTCCGCTTTCTCTGCTGTGGAAATTGCATTCAAAATCCGACTAATCCGCCGGATATGTCCAGAAAAGGTGGATAAACTCTGCTCTAAGGATTGTTCGTCGCCAATATCTGCCAATATCTGGTCAAACCACGGTAATTCTACCGGCTCGCGGGCTGGTATAAATAAACCTATTTTTGCCATCAATGTTGCTAAACCCAGGGTTTTAAGAGTTACTGTTTTACCCCCGGTGTTTGGGCCAGTAATAGTCACTACTCGAATGTATGGATTAATAACTAAGTCTACGGGAATTACTGGATGTCCTTCTTCATGTTGCTGCTGCCACACTAACAAGGGATGTCGTAGTTCCCGTAAGGTGATATTTTCGTTTTGTTGGGGATTAATAAAACGAGGCGGATTTGCTTTTAACCAATAGCTATAACGCGCTTTAGCTGTGGCTAAATCTAATGTAATTGCGACTGCGAGTAATTTTTCTAAATCTGGCTTTACTTCAGCTACTTGCTCGGTTAAATTACGGCGAATCGCTTCTTCTTCTACTTGTTCTCTTCGCAATAATTGCCGCAGTTGATTGCCCATCGGCACTACGGAATTAGGTTCTACATACAAAGTGGCTCCGCTGGTTGAAGTGTCGTGTACAATACCTGGAATTGCGTCTTTTTGCGGTGTTTTGACTGGAATTACATATCGATCGCCACGTTGAGTTATAATCGTCTCTTGCAGAGCATTCGCTTTTACCTGGATAATATTTTGCAACTTTTGAGTGATTTGACTACGGGTTTGACGCAATGAATGACGAATATCGCGGAGTTTTTCGCTAGCACGATCTGTTACTTGTCCCCGCTCATCTATACAACGATGAATTTCTTGCTCTAATTCTGGATAAGTCCGTAAATCCGCAACTAATTCGTTTAATATTTCTAAATCCGGATGCTTATCAATTAGACGACGTAAATTTCTGATTCCTGCTAGGGTTGTCGCGATCGCCAATAATTCTTCCCCAGCCAAAACACCTTTTAATTGAGCCCTTTCTAAAGAATCGCCAAAATCTTGAACTCCTTCAAAGGATATTCCATTATCTAAACGATTTTCTAATTCGTATACTTCTTTCGTTTGCGCTAATAAATACTCGCTTTGAACCACAGAGGAAGGAAGAGCAATATTACGTGCGGCGATCGCCCCCAGCTTTGTTGCTGCAAAAGTAGACAAATGCTGGCACAGGCGAGACCATTCCAATAATTCTAGTGTTTCGGATTGGATCAAGGCTGCTTACTTAAATTAATAATTTTGAAGTTATTTTAACAATCTTAGCGATTCTCAGCGCAAGTGACACAATGTCATTATTTTTTGATCTCGCACTAGCTATTTATACTTAAACACATAATTAAGTATTTCCGTATACTCAGTTATTCGTCTTCATTATCAATAGCTTGATGTATATATTAGTACTTCTATAACTGTAGAATACAATTTAATATTAGCAAAAAAAACAGATAGTTATGATGATTAATTATTTGGTTTTACACTCTGAAATTCGCTTGACATCCTCCCACCGCTAATCAGGAGTACCTGATATAGCGGGGGATTCCCTCATATCACTATGAAGGGCTTTCTCTTTCTACGAGTTGACTTGCTTTTATGAGTCTCCTCACTCAAGTATTGGTC
>NZ_JADEWL010000300.1 GCF_015207665.1 Plectonema cf. radiosum LEGE 06105 | reverse complement strand
GTCACCAGTAGTGCGTTGGCGTAGCCTGCCCTCCGGGGCATACTTCTAGCTCGCTGATGACTAATATGGAGCGAGAGGCTGACTTGTTGTTACCAGGGAGCGAGACGCTCCCACTACAGATATTTAACCTAGCGTAATTAATGTGGTGGACTACTAGTAGTTCATTTCATTAATTTTGATGGGTTCTTATTTCGACCCAACCGGGAATCAAAAATTTTGATGGGTTCTTATTTCGACCCGACCGGGAATCAAATTCCCGGTCTAATAGCACAAGTCCTATGAATAGGACTAAAAAATCAATTATATGATAGTTGATCAATTACCCCTCAAAACTAATGCAATAGACTACTAGTGGTTTGTCCCATAAGTTCTGAAGGGTTCGTAGTGAGGGATTTATCCCTCAAATCAAGGGCTAAAGCCCTTACTACAAACTATCAAAATTAATGGGACAGACTACTAGTAGTTCACCACATTAATTTTGAGGGGTAACGTTCTCGTAGTGGGAGCGTCTCGCTCCCTCGTTACAACCAGCGAGCTTTCCGGCTCGCACTACTTCAACCCCTCATAACTTATGTGGCGGACCACTAGTACTCCACCACATTAATTTTGAGGGGTATTAATTCAGTCCTCTTGAGAGGACTTTTGCTTAAGAGCCGGGAATTGCATTCCCGGTCGGGCTGCGATCCCAACCCATCATAATTTATGTGGTGGACTACTAAAACCACCATAACCACCTTGGTTAACTAAACCGTCTCAACAACTCCTCACGCTGCAAAGAGGGCAACTGCAACAATAAAGAAGCATATTCTTGAGGTGGTAACTGCAACATCGGCTCAATAATCGCGGCTAACTGCTCATCTAACTCCCCAAATCGGGCTTTGAGTAAATTTTCTACAACAAAACGCTGTCCCCGACGCTGGGTTTCTTGTTCCCATTCGGTTAGGAGCTTGTGATAATGTCATCATTAGCTCCCGATCTTCTTGCTCAACTAAGTTACTTACCTCCATACTAATCTTCCAAGTTGCTAAGAGTTTTAAAATCGTAGAACGCCTTGGGTCTTTTACATTGAACCCAATTACCTCATCAATTGCTTGCTTTTGAATTACTCCCTTACCCAATATTCTCAACCACAAAGTTTCTGGGATACGAGGTAACTCATTTACAGCGATGATTGCTGTTTTTAAAACTTTTGGTAAAAAATAAATACCTGTTAACCAATCTTCACTTTCAGAAGCACAAGCTCTTGAAAGCAAATCATCGGATGCAGAAGGGGTAATAATCCACAACTGTGGAAGTTCGTCTTCTCGAACTGTTCTATCTTCACGTTTGGCTTGACGTTGAAAATCCGCGATGACATGAAATAATTTAGACAAACAACTACGAATTTCTGAAGAGTTGGGCTGATTGCGAAAAGGCTCCAACAAACAAGGTAAAGTCGCAATTTTTGCAACAAGTCCCAAATCTTCCGTAATTACACTCGGTGGATGGGATGGCGAAAACCAAATATCGATAAATTTCGGCTCTCCCGGAACTTCAAAATTCGTTCTTACCTCACCTAGGGGAGATAAGAAAGTTTCAAAAAATTGCTTGGCAAATTGGTCAAAAGGGTTTTTACTCATGGAAATGCGATCGCGTAAGCGCAACGAAGTATCGCCTGTATAGTCCAATCGTACTATGAAAGGTGATGGGGGGATGGGG
>NZ_JADEWL010000124.1 GCF_015207665.1 Plectonema cf. radiosum LEGE 06105 | reverse complement strand
CAACTATATACTTCAATTACCAATTCCCAATTCCCAATTACCAATTACCAATTACCAATTACCAATTCCCAATTCCCAATTACCAATTCCCAATTCCCAATTCCCAATCTAACTATACTGTTCTTCTGCATCTAGATTGAATAATTTTTGCAGAGTTTGCATACAGTGTCGTCTCGCTTCTACATCTTGCTGCGCTCTCAACTGCACCATTGGGTCGTGTAATATTTTATTAACTATTCCTCGCGTTAGGGCTTCGATGACTTCTTGATGTTTTTCGCCGAATTCCGAACCCAACCTCGATAAAGCTTTCTCTAATTCTTGTTCGCGAATAGTTTCAATTTTGTTTCGCAAAGAACTAATTGTGGAAACCGTTTCGAGACTGCGCCACCAAATATCAAAAGCTTCTACTTCTTGTTCTAAAATAGATACAGCTTCCTGAGCCATTTGACGACGGCTTTCTTGATTTTGTGCGACTACCGCTTTCAAGTCGTCTACATTAAATGCTTGTACGTTGTTTAGCTCGTTGACATTTGAATCAACGTTGCGCGGTACGGAAATGTCAAACAACATCAAAGGACGAGTAGGTTCTAAAATTAATTCTAATTTACTGCGGTCAAGTATTGGTTCCGTTGCCGAAGTACTAGTAAATATTAAATCGCTGACGTTAATTACTTGCATCATTTTGTCCAAAGTTTCAATCTGGATGTTACAAGCGCTAAATTGTTTTGCTAATTCCTCTGCTTTTGCTATAGAACGATTGAGAATACAAATTTCTCCCGCACCTTTTGAAACCAAATGTTGTACTAGTAAACGCGACATTTTTCCCGCACCAACGATCGCGACTCGAACTGCGGCTAAATTTTGTACTTTCATCTGCGCTAGTTCCACCGCTGCGGAACTGATGGAAACCGCACCAGTTCCAATACTAGTTTCGCTACGTACCCGCTTACCAGCAGTTATGGCTTGTTTAAATAATTTATTGAGAACTGTTTTAATACCTTTGTATTGCTGACCAATTTTATGAGTGGTTTTCACCTGAGCCATAATTTGACCTTCTCCGAGTACTAAGCTATCTAAACCAGCTGAAACTCGCATCAAATGCATGACCGCATCTTCATGTAGCAAAATAAACAGATGAGGTCTCAGAGACATTACAGGTAATTTGCTATGCTCCGAGAGAAACTGAGTTACTTCTCGGATACCTTGCTCGCTTTCTTGAGTAACGATATAAATTTCCAAGCGGTTACAAGTGCTGAGAACTGTAACTTCTTCAATACTCGGATAGCTTAACAGGTGAGCAATTGCCCCTTCAGTTTGTGGTTCGGGAATGCTAAGTTTTTCTCGAATTTCGACTGGGGCTGTTTTGTGACTTAACCCTACTACTGCTATATGCATTACTTAAAATGGTAATTACTAACTATTTATTGATAATTGATAAAAAAGGTTAAAGGTTAGAGGTTAGAGGTTAGAGGTTAAAGGTTTAACAATTCCGATTTCCGGTGGTTCTAACTCAAAACTCAAAACTCAAAACTCCTAACTCCTAACTCAAAACTCAAAACTCAAAACTCCTAACTCTTAACTCAAAACTCCTAACTCTTAACTTTTTACTTAAGATTTAGGGTTTGTGGACTATCGAACATATGAATAGTATCGACAAACCGGGCTGTTTTGGATTGGCTAGAAATTACTAAGCTTTGAGTTCTAGCACCTCCGTGGAAGAAACGAACTCCCTCCATTAAGGTTCCGGGAGTAATACCGCAAGCTGCGAAGAGTACATTTTGACCGCAAGCTAGTTCTTCAGCGTTGTAACATTTATCTGGGTCATTAATACCCATTTCTTTGAGTCTGGCAAGATTACCTTCTCTGCTTTCGCCAATTAAACCTGTTTGCACTACTTCTGGATCGTAGATCAATTGTCCTTGGAAGTGACCGCCCAAGCAACGCATTGCAGCAGCAGAAATTACACCTTCGGGAGCCGCACCAATACCCATTAGTGCATGAATATTAGTTCCGGAAAAACCGCAGGAAATAGCCGCAGAAACGTCACCGTCGCTAATTAAGCGTACTCTTGCACCAGCAGCGCGAATTTCGGCAATTAATTCTTTGTGACGGGGACGATCCATCACTACTACTACTAATTCTTCAACGGAACGATTCAAACATTCCGATAGAATTTTCAGGTTTTCGGTGGCAGATTTATTGATATCGACTTTACCCCGTGCTTGTGCTGGTGCTGCTAGCTTTTTCATATAAAAGTCGGGTGCTGCAAATAACCCACCTTTTTCCGAAATTGCCAATACAGCCATAGAGCCATTTTGACCATATGCTACTAGGTTAGTACCTTCACAAGGGTCAACTGCAATATCAATCTCAACTAATTCATCGGGGTTACAGTAATTTTTAGCATCTTCACGAGTACAAATTCCCACTTCTTCACCAATGTAAAGCATGGGAGCTTCATCCCGTTCCCCTTCTCCAATTACAATGCGTCCGCGCATATAGATTTTGTTCATTCTTTCCCGCATAGCTTCTACAGCCACTTGATCTGCGGTATTCTTCTCACCTTTACCCATCCACCGAGAACTAGCGATCGCCGCTTGCTCTACGACTTCAATAATTTCTAACCCAAGAGTATTTTCCACGAAGTCTGCCCTCTCAATTGCTTGGCCATTCGCGGTAGAATGCGAATTGCGATATCAGTTATTAAGTCTACCAAAGGGCGTATACCCGTGGAAATCTATCTTGACTAGGGTTTGTGTTAAGTTTTGCTGCTTAAAAGTGAAAGTGGCTGGTGGAAGGTTTGCTGTGCTGACTATATTTACTCAGTATTTTAGCTATTTTCGCTAAAATTTCTTTACCTGGATTTCTCACAAATAAGTGGTAAGCGTTAAGTGATGGATTGATTTTTCCACTCCTCACGCCCGTAAATTTTATGGTCTGTACGCTCCGCGTGTCCGTCAGGTCATAGCCCCCGGATTTATCCGTGGATGTCCTGATTGTAGGCAATGTTGAAGCACCATTATTTTATTTATGGGGCAATAATTACGTTACTAAAGCCGAGTCGTGCCGCGCTGAACGCGCAGCGTCTCCCGGAGGGAGATATTACGTAGCGAAGCGTCACCCGGAGGGTGATATTACGAATTACGAATTATATTCACTCCTCACCCCTCACTCCTCACTCCTAACTCCTCACTCCTAACTACTACTTCCAACTTCCTTCTTGTTTGTGAGAAATGCGGGTTTAGAACTTACCCTGCATAAACCCGGTTCATAGACAAAATTTTGGTTTTTAGCACCAGATACCGATGAGTCCTATATTTAAGTTATTAGCTGTTAAATAGCCTTAAATAAGATCATGTTCGACTTTCTTAACTCTTTTTTAGGTCGCCATCCCGAACAAATCAAAGCAAACGTAGAAATTTATACTTGGCAGACTTGCCCTTACTGTATTCGTGCAAAAATGCTTTTATGGTGGAAAGGCGTTAAATTTACTGAATATAAAATTGATGGAGACGCAACAGCCAGAACTGCAATGGCTGAACGTGCCAATGGACGACGTACAGTACCGCAAATTTTCATTAATAATCAACACGTTGGCGGTTGCGATGATTTGTATCAATTAGATACTCAAGGTCAACTTGATCCGATGTTGAATCAACCAGTTAACAGTTGACAGTTAACAGTTGACAGTTGATGGTTAATAATTTTGATGAATTACATTTGGTGCATGAGGCTGATTATCTTAGGACTTAGCAAAAAGGCACATTTTTGACTCTACAACTAACCACCAACTACTATCAACTCTCAAGTGTCAACTAGTAGTCCACCAAGGGAACTTTGTCTGGGGTTTATGCAATTTACTACTCACTACTCCCCTCTCCCCATCACTACTCCCTACTCCCTACTCATTAAGAATATGTTAAGTAGCTATTCCGAATATCTGA
This sequence comes from Plectonema cf. radiosum LEGE 06105, assembly GCF_015207665.1. GTDB lineage: Bacteria > Cyanobacteriota > Cyanobacteriia > Cyanobacteriales > Nostocaceae > Rivularia > Rivularia radiosa_A. Next base: position 15,287 of record NZ_JADEWL010000124.1, on the reverse strand, counting down.
TACACAGAAAGTGGATGGAGCAAGCATTAAAGCTTTCGGAATCGGCTGGAGAAGCAGGTGAAGTTCCTGTGGGCGCTGTTATTATTGATTCATCTGAAAATGCAATTGCTTTATGTGAAAATAGAAAACAACGCGACAATGACCCTACCGCTCATGCGGAAATCCTCGCTATACGTGAAGCAACGCGCAGGTTACAAAATTGGCGATTACATGAATGTACTCTCTACGTTACTCTCGAACCTTGTCCGATGTGTGCTGGTGCCATTGTCCAAGCCCGTGTAGGTTTACTAATATATGGAGTAGATGACCCGAAAACTGGGGCGATTCGCACAGTTGCCAACATTCCTGATAGTGCGGCTTCTAATCACCGTTTGCGTGTAATTGGAGGCATTTTAGAATCTGAGTGTCGCCAACAGTTACAAATTTGGTTTGCTAATCGGCGACATAGAAAAGCTTAAAGGACAGAGGTAAAACTGTCCAGTTAGTGCTACAAAAATCGGGGCAGAAAATCTACGGTGTTACTAATCAAGAATTGTTTACATTTTGATTCACTCAATATTCAGCAGCCACCGTGATGATGGAATTTGATTCAATATTTGATACCGGCAGACGAAAAATAGCCAATGGTAAATTTTGTACTAAATTGGCTGATGCTGATTCGCGAATTTCTCCTTGGTTAAGTTCTTTAACTTACCTATTGGCAGGAAATATACTTTTGCCTTTGTATTTCAGCCAAATCACAATTACAGGACAGGAAAATTTACCTAAAAGTGGTCCTGTAATCTTGGCTCCTACCCATAAAGCCCGTTGGGATTCGCTGCTTTTACCTTATGCAACCGGACGATATATTACCGGAAGAGATTTGCGTTTTATGGTTACAAGTACCGAATGTCAAGGCTTTCAAGGCTGGTTTGTGCGGCGTTTAGGAGGATTCCCCATAAATGCAAAACGTCCTTCAATTACAACTCTTCGTCATACCGTTGAATTGCTTCTACGCGGTGAAATGTTAGTTATTTATCCTGAAGGCGGTATTTTTCGCGATAATGAAGTTCACCTGCTCAAACCAGGAATTGCTCGTTTGGCAATGAGCGCTGAATCATCTCATCCCGGTTTAGGAGTGAAAATTGTACCTATTTGTTTCAATTACAGTCACCCTTATCCAAGTTGGGGTGCGGATGTGACCATTAGCATCGGTTCACCAATCAAAGTTTCTGACTATGCTCAAGGCTGCATAAAGCAAGATGCGAAAAGTCTTACAGATGATTTGCATCATGCACTTCAACAACTTAACTATCAATATGATGATTTAGCTAGTAGTGGTTTTGTACACATAGAAAGTTAGTTGATAGTTGTTAATTGTTGAGCCATGCCAAGGAAATTATTGTTAACTGTTAACTGTTAAAATCAGTTGCCAATTCTTTAATTTGCCTGTATCTTGTGGCGCTGTGTCAATAATCCATAATTGCCAATTTCCTTTGGCTGACTGCCATAGTAAATTTTTTAAAATTGGATGGGTTTGTACTGAGTAAGTGGTTTGTAATTCTTGACGACGACCTAAAGTACGGCTTTGTAATAATACCCTTTGATTGTTTGGGGCAATCAAATAAATTTCTAAATCGCTTAAAAATTCATGGCTGATGTTAACGCTAACTTGGATATCGCGGACGTTGCTAGACTCGGATATCATAATCGGGCTTTTTACGCCTTGTTGATAATTATCGGGAATTGATAATACTGCATTATTACGTCCTACTATATTTTTCGTTGCGAACGCGGCATTTTTTTGCAGTTTATGCGCTGCTTTCACGGCATTTTCAGCGTTAACTTTACCGTAACCAAACCATTGGGAATGACCATTATCATCGTAACTGCCGTAACGCAAACCTAATTGTGGATCGGGTTCTAAATCAACTATTTTATCTGCGGTTTCTTCAAGTATGCGTTTTACTTGCTGGGTTGTTAAGTCAGGATTCGCTGACAAAACCAGTGCTGCAACTCCAGCAACTACCGGAGTAGCGGCAGAAGTGCCACCAAAATAAGGGGTAAAATCATCTTTGCTATAACCTGCGGCTCCTAATTGATCAGTCGTGAACATTCCCTTTCCAGGAAGTGAAGCTGCAATTGCTGGCTGAGTATAAATAAAACCAGTTTGTTCAAACCACATTCCCGGTTGAGCGTTATTGCTAGGAGCGCATATGGAAATATTACTACCCCAATTGCTGTAGGCGGCTTTTTTATTCAAACTGGTGGATGCGGAAACAGTAATTACATCTGGATGTACCGCAAAACCACTGAGCCATCGCGTTTTACCTGTGACTATATCTTTAACCCAGCCACTCTCATATACGGTAGCGTTAATAGGACGATTGGCATTACCGGCAGCAAATAGAATTACACAACCCTTACCATTGCGTCCTTTCGTAGCAGCGCGAGTAATAGCAGCTCGTTGACGTAAAGAAAGAGGGAAATATACCGCAGAAGCTCCCCAACTGCAAGAAATTACACTTGCTCCTTTTTGAAGCGCCCAATCAAAAATTGCTTCAATAGATTCATCATCCAAAAAACCACTAGTACGAATCGGCATAAATGCACAGCCGGGAGCAACTCCAGCAATTCCCGTACCATTTTCAGACGCGATCGCGATTCCCGCACAAGCAGTACCGTGACTTGGTTGTTCTTGTGTGGGTAAAGGTAAAAAATCTTTATCTTTTAAATTTAACGGAGCGACTATTTTTCCACTACCCATAAAATCGGGATGATTCAAATCAAAAGAATCATCTACCACCGCAACAACAACCGAAGGAACTCCTCGTGTAATATCCCAAGCTTTTTCAACTGAAATATGTGAACCATGAGCCAATTGATTGCCACCATTGTGATTGAGATACCATTGTTGAAAATAAAGCGGGTCGCGAGGTTTGTAATAAGATTCTTGACGGATAATAATATTAGGTTCGCTAGCTAAAATTTCAGATAATCTTTGTAACTGATTAGCAATTTTGATCGGATTTTGTGTAGCTTGTTGACCGACAATAAATACAAAAGTATTAGGAAGACCATCAACAGGTTTGTCAAGAACTAAACCAAACTTTACAGCGATCGAGTTAATTTTGGTATTATCGACCCAAGAAGCAAATTGAATCGTCATTTGGTCGCTCAGATAAACTGAGGTGCCAGGATTACCTTTAATTTGGTAAACATGGCTAGCAAAAGCAACATTTGTCGAACTGCGTGCTTGGGACATTGCCATCTCTAACTTAGTAGAAGCAACCCTGAATAATTCTAAACGGGAAGTAGGAATACTACTACGCCAACTACCTAACAAATTTCTAGCTAATTGTGGAACCGGAATATTAGTGTTACTACGAACTGTAAAACGGTCTGGAACCTTCTCTAAAACTAATTCTTCACCACCGCGTTGTATAATCATTCCTAAACTACTAGTTGGTATATCCGACGGAAAATTTTCTGGAGAGTTGGCATTCGTACTCATGACAGCTATTTTCGTGACTTTAATGTCTGTGGGAACTCAGTTGATTTGATTTTCAGTCTAAATCAAAGACAAGAGTGTATGTAGCTTTGCTTTGTTTTCATCGCAAAACAGAGTTAAGATACCCTTCAGTTCTATCCCCGTTCTGTTTAGTTGTCCCAAGTATTTATCCCCATGAAATTTGCTCTAACTGTTCCCAATATTAGTCTTGCTTTACTATCGGTAATAGCAAGTTTTAGCCTGGTATCACCTGCCTTAGCTCAGGTGAAACTACCCACTCGTAGCACGCAAGTACAACCTGTACAACCTGTAGAACCTATAGAACCAGATGGTATTGATACAATAAGTCCCACCGGACAAACAAGTAGTGTTTTAAGCCTTGACGGTGGAAAGCGTTTGATGTCGGAGGCTGGTAATGCTGTTTCCTCGCAAAATTACGCTTTAGCCGAGACTAAACTCAAGGAAGCACGTTTAGTTTTCAATCAGCTATCAAACTTCTATCAGCAACTAAACTCTAGTTTTGCCGGAATAGACAATAGAGTTGCTGATTCCCAGCGTCAGAAAGCTTTATCTGCCGCTCAAATGCGAGACGAAGCTACCTATCAGTTAGCATTAGTAAACAGAGCGCAAAATAAACCAGAATTAGCTGTACCTTTGTTAGTACAAATTATCAAAAGTCAGAATCCCAGCAGAGAGTTAGGCAAAAAAGCTTATCAACAATTGTTTGAATTGGGTTTTGTTGATTCTCCTTATCCTAGAAGTGGTGGTAACGCTTCCTCACCGAAAAAATAACTAAGTTTTTTATACTCACGATAAAATCATTAAATATACCACCGTTAAATTTTAAAAATTTTGGCGGTGGCTTTTGAATTTCTGGTGCTAGGATTAAATTATCTACAATTCTTCAAGTATTTAGCTAATTGATTTGTAAATGAATAATTGATTACTACTGTCTGAAATTGTTGAAAATTTGTACATAATATATAGAGTGTAGAAAAATAAATTAATTTGTAGGGATTGCGATGATAAGTCCGCAACAAGTAGAAGAAATGATAAAGGCACAAATGCCAGATGCTCAGATTCAAGTACAAGACTTGACCGGCGGTGGTGACCATTATCAAGTAAGTGTAGTTTCATCGCAATTCGCAGGCAAGGGACTAGTACAACAACATCAGTTGGTGTACGCTGCGTTGAAACAAGCTATGTCTACCGAAGCTATTCACGCTTTAGCACTCAAAACATACACTCCCGAAGCTTGGGAAACAACAGCCGCTTTATAACCATTAATCATGGGTTATAAGTGATGAGTTACTGCTGAAGAAATCAATTAACATTTCCAGTCAGGTTATCTAAATTACTAACCATCAGCTTCTAACTTAAAATGCCGGTCAACGAGCTAAAATACCATAATCAAAGGGAAACATCATGACACCAGAAGTTAAAGAAAGAATTGATAACTTAGTACAGCAAAACAAAATCATGGTTTTCATGAAAGGAAGCAAGTTAATGCCTATGTGCGGCTTCTCTAACAATGTTGTGCAAATTATCAACACTTTGGGAGTCCCCTACGAGACTTTTGACATTCTCGAAGATGCAGAAATCCGTCAAGGTATCAAGGAATATTCAAACTGGCCAACAATTCCCCAGGTGTACATAAATGGTGAATTCGTTGGTGGAAGCGATATTCTGATTGAACTTTACCAAAAAGGTGATTTACAGCAAATGGTTGAAGTCGCAATGGCTTCTTAGGAAAAGGGAACAGGGAATAAGGAGCAGGGAACCCCTAACTCCTAACCCCTAACTCCTAACTCCTAACTCCTAACTCCTAACTCCTATCGCTCCGCAACAGCGCGAGCAAAAAAAATCCCCTCACGGACTTTCTGGGATAACCAACCAAACAAGTGAGGGGAAAATTTATTTTAATTGCTACAAAACATTTACAAAAAATCGCACCGCTGCTACAGTTGACACTCACAGATAGAGTGTTATAATGATTTGCGTTGAGCAGTAATTACTATTAACTGACTCGCAAAGCTTATTAATAGTAATCTGGCTCTGGCTCTGGTTGAGTCACCGCGAAATTAGAACCATCAAACAAGAAGCGAGTAGCTTCTTCTTCTAGACGATGAATTAAGTAAGGTTCAATACTGTTACTAGTCCTTAATGCGGCTAAGTAACCATCAAGGTAAATCCGCATATCATCTGTACGATAACCGCGATTCCAGAGTTCGATGAAGGCATCGGTTAGTATTTGATAGTAGCGGATTGTTCGTGCGTCTTGGAGCATAATGCAAGAAAGAACTATTAGAGGGTTGGAATGAGAATTGTAAATGATTCCAGTTCAAATGTGAAGTATTACTTTTAGATGACCATGAATCACAAGCTAATAAAACTTGCTTAAAAATTGATCTTGCCACGACCTCTACATATATCCTATTCGTTTATAGGCTTAATGTGATGAGTAAATAAGCGGCTGTTATATTTTTTGAACATTATTAATTACAAGTTAATTACAAATTACACAAAAAACGCTTTTCCCTATCTGATAAGCAAAATCTACTTTCTTTTCACCATAAAACACTTGTGGAGATTTTTTTTAAGTGTAGCTTGTTGAGTGAGATTTGAAGGCAACTAAACATCAATAACAAAACAAAGCGGTTAAAAAATATTTTAAATAAGTATAACAAAAATTGAAAATTGTTACCAACCGCACCAATGATATTGTAAAAGAGGTAACAAAATAATATGCTGCAAACTAAAAAAAAGAATAAATGTCAAGCAAATACGAATGGGAGTAACAACGGTTACAAAACTAAGGCTATAAGCTTTGTTACCTTGAATGTCATGCTCGAATGAGGGGTTTTGCCACCGTGGGTTCAGTTTGTATTGAAATTATTGAGGGGAATCCCCATTTAAGGTCGCTGCTCGGTTGGCACTTACAACAACTGGACTATAGGGTATTCCAGGCTGCTAGCATTTATCAAGCAAGAGAAGCCTTTTTGACTCATCAACCAACATTAGTGATTCTTGATGCTGACTTGCCTGATAGTGATGGAATCGAGTTTTGCCGTTGGTTACATCGTCAGCAACAGCCTTTGATTTTAATGCTCTCTGCGCGAAGTAATGAAGCTGATGTTGTTACGGGTTTGAAAGCTGGTGCCGATGATTATTTAAGTAAACCTTTTGGGATGCAAGAATTTTTAGCACGGGTAGAAGCGCTTGTTCGTCGTAAACGCACTCCTGTAGCTCCAGCTTATCTGGATTACGGTGCTTTACAAATAGACTTAATACAACGTCGCGTCCGTTTTAAAGGTGAATTTATTGATTTAACACCCCAGGAATTTAGCTTGCTCTACGTTTTAGCGCAAGCTGCTGGAATGCCTCTTTCCCGTTCAGAACTACTGCGTCGTGCTTGGCCAGATGCTATAGACAATCCGCGCACAATTGATACACACGTATTATCGCTGCGAAAAAAAGTTGAGTTAGATCCGCGTCAACCGAGTCTAATTCAAACCATCCGCAACGTAGGATACAGATTTAACATAGAAATGCTCAATACAAATGTTTCTCAAAATATATCTCACAATTCTGCTAAATTAAACCAAAATCAACAATCTAAAAATCAATTTACCACTCAACATTCTACTATTGCTTCTGGGAGATGAGCAGTTATCAGTTATCAGTTATCAGTTAACAGTTAACAGTTAGTTGAGTGATTGGTAATGATCGTGTTCCCTTTAACCTTTAACTTTTGACCTTTAACTTTTGACCTTTGACCTTTAACTTTTGACCTTTAAAATTCAAAATCATCGTCGGTTTCTGCTTCTTTTAAGTTTTGTTGCAAATTCTCCCAGTTTATTTGACAAGCTGTCTGATTTGTGATTAAACGACCTTGTTGTAGGTATAAAAGCTGTGTACAAAACATTTTGGCTATGTTTAGCTGGTGATTTACCATCACAATTGTAGTCTGATGCTTTTCGTATACCTGATTTAAAACTTCTATGACCCGTTGGGCGGTAACTAAATCTAAACTAGAGGTTGGTTCATCTAGCAGTAAAATTTTTGGCTGGATGACTAAACCTCTGGCAAGATTTACTAACTGTCTCTGTCCGGTGGAAAGCTGTACTTCCGTTCTACCCAACCAATCATTAGGAATATGCAGCTGTTCCATCCAATAGCTTAAACGTTCCTCAATCTGAGGTTTAGACAAATTTCGTAGCCTTAAAGGATATATCAGAGCATCTTTGACACTCATTCCTAAAAGCTTTGTTTCTTGAGCTACAAGGGTTATGGATTGGCGTAATTCTAGTACGGGAATTTGGCGATACTCCCGATTTTCTAGATAAATTTTACCGCTTGTAGGTTCCCATAAACGATTTAAAAGACGCAATAAATAAGATTTACCCGCTCCAGTTGGTCCGACAATCGCAACGCGATCGCCTTGATAAATCTCAACGGAAATATCCTGTAATATCTGATATTCCGGCAATTTATGCTTGGTTTGCGTTGTCAGCGTTTCTACTAAACTGACTTGTTCTAATCGTAGTTGGATTGGTTGCTTGCTCTCCAAATTTAAAACCTTTTACTTTTAATTCACCTTTATCGAGTTAATATCTAAAATACTATTTTGAACTAAAATATAACTCGTTATTTTACTCGTGAACGATTCAACTATATCTTGTTTACCCGTTTGGATGGATATCTGGGAAGAAACTCTTAACTGGAAACCATCTCTTGAGCAGCAAGAACTGTTTCAATGTCTATATAAGTTAATTGTTGAGGGGAACCGTCAGCTAAATTTAACCCGTATTACTGACCCTGAAGATTTTTGGGAAAAACATTTGTGGGATTCTTTACGAGGAATCAAGTTTTTAATTTCAGCAGAGGGTATAGAGACAAAAAAAATTAAGATTATTGACTTAGGAACGGGTGCGGGTTTTCCTGGGATTCCGGTAGCTATAATTATCAAAAATTGTACTGTTAATCTTGTTGATTCTACAAAGAAAAAAATTAATTTTATAGATAGTATTTTGCCTGCGCTTGATTTAAAAAATGTGAAAGCGACTACTTGTAGAGCAGAAGAAATTGGTAGAGATAGTCAGCACCGAGAAACTTATGATATGGCATTGATTCGTGCTGTAGCTTCTGTTTCAGCTTGTGCAGAATATACTTTACCATTATTGAAACAAGGGGGATTAGCTGTAATTTACCGGGGTAATTTAACGGACGAAGAAATTAGTCAGATAGAAAATGCCGTAGAGCAGTTGGGTGGAGTCATAGAATCAATCGAACAATTTAATACACCAATTAGTAACAGCGATCGCCATTGTTTATATGTACGAAAAGTAGCAAGTACACCCGCAAAGTTTCCTCGTGGGATTGGTGTACCTGTTCAGCGTCCGCTTTAAGGAGTTAGTACTACCGGAGTTATTAATTATTAATTGCTGTGTATATCAAATGACAAGTGTTTTGGGAATATTCTTGAGATAATTAAAGATAAGGACTATAAAGTTTTTACGGATAAATTGTAGCTGGGAAGCAATATTAAAAAGCCATGAGTGAAACAAATCAAGTTAAAATAACCGATAAAACGAGTAAAAATTCGGCATTTTCCCAAGTTAAAAAAATTCTGATTGGTATTGTAGTTGCGACTATTGCCGGTGCAGCTTTATACGGTGCTGGTTGGTTTCAAGCACGTTCTCAATTTTCTGCAAATGATGAGAAAATTCAGTTAGAGTCAGAATTACAGCAAACAAAAGAACAGTTAACTACAGCAAAAAACCGGGCTTATTTGATGGAAGCTCGCGGTGATTTGTATGATACTACAGTTAATTTAGATTCGCGTAACTTTGGTGTAGCAAATACTCGTTTAGAAGAAGCAGCAGCAGCTTTAAGTAAAGTCTCTGATGTTAATGGTAGTTTAAATATCACTAAAATTAAAGAACTACAACAAGCTATTTCTAAAAAGAATATTAACGTTGCGGTTAATTTAGAACAACAGCGTAATACAGTTTTGAGCTATATCAACGTGTTAAATCAGTTGATTCCTGCTGAAGAAAATTTAACAATTCCCGGCTCTTCCGAGTCACCCAATTAGTAAAGGCTGTATTTTAGATCGATTCTGCTTGAATCAGAATGACTCTATGAGTCTAATAACTTTGCGCTTTTCCGCGTTTACCTGATTAGTGACTCTGCATTAAAAATGTATTATTGAGATGCCAACAGATGTGATATTAAACAGTTATTTTCTGGGAATTTTCAACCAGGAAAAATCATAATTTAGTCCTTTTAAGAGGACTTTCGCGATGAGAGGGGGACTTATCTCCCCGACGAACTTAAATTAAAAAAAACTTAACTCTAGAAAGAAGAAGTCTTCTTAATAAAAGGATATTACTAATTTGGTACAGTTATCGTTGCACAAAAATGTCAGTTGAAGATTTAGGAGTAAATCATATTGAAATTTGTATCTGAGCCTACAATTGCCGATAAAATTCGTAAGATGAAGCAGCGAGTTAAGTGGGGAGACTCCGCGATCGCACAACGAAATATCGATCAAACTAGTTTGGTTATCGATGATGGAAAAGCCGACGATGTCGAATTTTCCTTTCTGGTAGTAGGTGATAGCGGCACTGGCTCGCACCGGGGACACAGCCCGATGAGAAAGGTTGCAGAATTAATGCTACCCTATCATCAAGAATGCCGATTTATGCTGCATACGGGTGACGTTGTTTATCAAGTGGGTTCAAGCGAATACTATCCGAAAAACTTCATCAAACCCTATCGAGAATTTATTATCGGTGGCGAAAATTACAAAAAAATTCCCTACGATGAAATGGTATTTAAACTGCCGATTTTACCCGTACTGGGAAACCACGATTACTACGACATCCCGATTGTATTTGGCTTAATATTCGCAACAACCTTACCATTTCGCCGCTTCATTCCCTCAAAGTTGGATATTGAAGTTGGTAGACACGGTTCCTACAAAGGTGATGCATTTGCACGAGCATTTTTAGATTATTTGAGTCGGTTTAAACTTCCAGGTGAATTAGCGCGGCATTTGGATGAATACTATACCGCGAAAACAGATACAGGAAAATGTCTTCGCTATGTACCGGGGCAATTTACCCGTCTTCCCAATCGTTACTATACCTTTCGCTATGGCGGAATTGATTTTTTTGCTTTAGATTCCAATACTCTTAATGATCCGCTTCCTTTACCAGATACAAAGGAAGGATATGCTTATCGCTTATCACTGCAAAAAAGACGCAATCAATTAGAACAAGAGCAAGAAGAAATTAGGCAAACTTCCGAAAAGTTAAATACCAATAACCCCAGCGAAGCAGAGCAAATTGATGATTTACAATCTAAGCTGTCGCAAATTGAGGAAATAATTGTTGATATTGACAAGCAATTGTATAGCCCTAGAATTACTGTCACTGATATCGAACAACTCGAATGGTTCAAGCTGCGTTTAATTGAATCTTGGAATACCTCCGATGTCCGAGGACGAGTAGTTTATTTTCATCATCCTCCCTACGTTACTGAAGCTACAAAATGGGAGCAAGCGCAAACCCTCGCAGTTCGTAGCCGTATCCGTAACGTACTCAATGCAGTTGCTCAAGAGGTTAAGTCCTTAACTCAAGGTCGTCCCATAGTCGATTTAGTTTTGAACGGACACGCTCACTGCATGGAACATATCAAAACATTAGATACAGGTAACGCTGACTCTAACATCAACTGGATTGTTTGCGGTGGCAGCGGACATAGCTTACGACGACAACGACCAGAAGGAGCAGATTTATGGGAAAATTTATCAATAAACGGTGAAGATAAATCTAAATTAGTGGCGCGATCGCAACTTTTTATCGGTCGTAACGGTTCTGGTTCTCATAAACGAAGACCATATTCAGGGCTTCGGATTGATGTAAAAGAAGGCTTCCCACCCAAGTTCGTTGTCAAACCTTTAGTTGTGGAACGATATCAAAATGAATGGTATCAGCCGGAAACTGAATCATTTACGATTTAAATTCACCAAAATATATATTAGGTAATGGGTAATGGGTAATGGGTAATGGGTAATGGGTAATGGCTATGAATAACCGTGAGCAACAAATTTATTATTTCTTAGGAATTACATAGACAACTATGAACCATTATCCCCATTTTAATCACAGATTAAAAAGGATTACACGGATTTTTATTACCAATTACCAATCCCCAATTACCCATTACCAATTACCAATTACCAATTACCAATTCCCTTAAATAATCCCTGGTCCTTTACCTCGTTTGTCAGCATCCATTGTCAAATCACCTTCACTATCTTCATTAACTTCTTCAAGCTCTTCTGCACGTTGTGCGGCTTCTTCCTCTGCTTGTTGTGTTGCGTCACCGGGTTCTTCGTAGTACATTTCCGGCTCAACTGCATAATTATTTAACAAGCCTTCTTGATCCACGGTATAACCTTCAGTTGTGTCTAAACTTTGGTCTTCTTCTTTATCAGGAGTTGTTTTATAATTTTCTTTTTCTCTTTCTCGACGAGCCGCAGTTTCAGCAGGAACTATACCTCGATCATATTGTTCTCTTTGAACACGATCGGATGAATCTACCGCTTTATTTTTGTTATCAGCCATTGTTTTTAATCCTCGTTAAATAGTTTATTAATTAACTTATGAAACTAGATTAGGTTAACAGATGGCAAAGAATATACTATCGTTAGAAGTGACTTAGCTTAAATACTGATTAATTTTTCTCTATCTCCAGATATAATTATAAGTAAAAATTATTAATACATTGGGATGAATTTGTTAGTAAAAGTAAGTTAGGGGAATATTTTCCAAGTTTTTATAATTTCAAGATATTGCCATTTCATATCAATCGGAAAATTTAACATTAAAAAAACTCGGTTTCTGGAAGAAACCGGGTTCGCACAATTATTACAAATAAATGAGTAAGAAACTTTTACAGAAGCTGTATAAGAATTTAGTTCAAAGTTTCTGTTGTGTTTTTGCCCGTAATTTCTCTCTTAAATGATGCAATTTCAGCGGCTAATTCTTTTCGGGTTGGTGCTTTGAGTAGATAGCGGAAAACAAACCAACCAGTGTATCCAATACCAATTAATTCAAAAATCGGAGATACTAAAGGAATATCGTTTACCGCAGCCAACATTGCTAAGGCTACTCTCAATATAACGAAAGATGCCAAGAACACGGCAAGTGCAATAATTGGTGTCTTGTATGCACTGTAAAACTTATTTAAATCTTGAGGAATTTCTGCTAAAAATTGAGATATTTTTGCACCGATCATTTGCAATTGATCGGGTTCTTCAGCAGGTGGTAACTTAGCCAAAGTTTGGGAATTAGTACCATCTAACGCTGGCATCTCATTTTGTAGAGCAGTATTAACGTTTTGTGGCTCTTTGTATTCTGTCTCCATTTGTTCTCCTTACTTTGATAAATTTAATAACGTTTCTGAAATTTCTTTGACTGCTTAAAATATTTGATTTTGCGGTATCAGTCTTTTCCTACATATCACCATATTTACTTTATCCTATGAGAAAAAACACTTATTTGTTAATTTATTGTTACTTTCCTTTTTGCCAGATAAAAGTGTTTGTTATGGGTTGTAAGGTATAAGGCATCGGAATAGGGCATTCAACAAGCAAAGAAAATAATTTATCTACATTTATCTAGATTTTTTAGATCATGTACATAATTTATTTTAATTGATGTCCGCTTACTTTATTTCTACATTTACCAACGGATTATTCATCAACCTCTTGGAACATTATTTTTATCTATCAAGAGATACAGTTAGTTCATAAGTTCTATCCCAAAAGTCCCTTTCCTTATCCTCCTTCATGGCATAACTGTACCAGTAAGATTGGCACCATCAAGCTTTGCACCGTTGAGGTTGGCTTTTTGCAGGTTTGCATTACCAAGATTTGCACCTCTCAAGTCAGCGTTGTTTAGATTAGCATTTCTCAGATTGGCATCACTGAGATTTGCACCACTGAGATTTGCACCGCTTAAATCAACACCATTCAAATCAGTGTTTTTTAAATTAGCACCACCTAAATTTACCTGACTAAGGTTCATTCCCTGCAAATTTTTTCCTTCCCAATTCACCCCACCAAGGTTTTTAGCCGGTTTATTTTTAGAGTAGGGTGCTGGGATTATTTCTGCCGTATTTTCTTGAGCCGCAGGATTTTCTATTGTTGATGGAGCGGTTGTTTCTACGGGAACTTGTGAATCTAGCGGCAAAATAGATGTATCCGATGTATCCAACGATGAAAGCGGTTTTTCAACACTTTTTAATGCTACATAAATACCCACACCAGCGAAAATAGTAGCTCCGGTGAGTATGGCAGCAAGAGTTAAAAGCAAAGCTTGACGGTGTTTTTGCGGGTGCATTACTAATAGAGTTATACAATTTTAGATTTTGGATTTTGGATTAATTGGGAGTTAGGAAATAGTGTCCTTCAACCATTGTCGTGACAATAGTCACTATATTTTAAGACCTCGATCGCAATATATTGATTCGGTTCTCACTGAGTTTAGAAAAAAGATGAGTTATAACTGAAGCAAAAATACGGATACGTCTATAGTTTGCTCAGGGGAATTATATGTGGGAGAAGCTTTTGGTGTCGATTGGGTTAACATTTACGCTGCATTTATGTATGCAAGTGGGTTTATTCTCTCTTAGTCACAATATCCAAGAAAATATACCAACCGAAACTTTTTGGGTTTTGGCGCAAAAACGCGATCGCTGAATATCAGTTTTGCGTTATTGATTGATAATTACAATAGTTAATAAATATAGCAATTATCGGTTGAAGGAAGTACATTCTACAGCCGAATAACCAAACCTCTCCCCATATCGGGAGAGGCTTAAAATATTAGAGTTTTTACTGAGTATTTTTATCGTGATGGTATTTATTTTTCTAGGTTAAGCTGGGTAGTCAAGAAAATATACTACTATCGAGTTACTCAAAATGAAAAACCAATTCGCGATCGCAATAGTTGTACTTGTTTCGACTTTCAGCTTTAGTACCACAGCCCAAGCAGCAAAATCCGAACACGTTAGACAGTTGTTAGCAACGAAAAATTGTCAGAATTGTGATTTGAGCGGTGCTGGTTTGGTAATGTCGGATTTATCTGGAGCGGATTTACGCGGTGCAAATCTCAGTGGTGCAAATCTGAGTCGTGCAAACTTGAGCGGAGCGGATTTACGTGATGCTGACTTGAGTGGTGCTAGTTTGTTCGGAGCTAATTTGAGCAGTGCTAAACTCAGTGGTGTAAACTTATTAGGTACTGATTTAAGAAATACTTATCTTGTAAATGCACAGTTAACAGATGTCGATGTCAATACAGCTAATTTACAAGGAGCAACTGGAATAAGCTCGCAAATTGCCAATCCAGAACAATTCTATGCTTGGGGTGTAGCTTCAGCAGAAAAAGGAAATTTACAACAAGCAACAGAATATTTCAATCAAGCGATCGCGGTTAAACCCGATTATGCAGGAGCTTATTTAGCTCGCGGTATTGCTCGCTATCATATGTTAGACAGCAAAGGTGCTTTTCAAGATGCTCAAGTTGCCGAAAAACTGTTTACATCCCAGAAAGATACCAATGGATTACAAACAGCACAGGCATTTATTATAGAAATACAAACACCAGTAGAAGGAAAAGTACGTCCAGCTAAACCCACTTTAATGGACTTTGTGGGAAGTCTTGGTTCCGTCTTGCTTGAGTTTTTACCGTTTTAAGTCGGAGGGATGGGGAGAGGGGGAGAT
>NZ_JADEWL010000299.1 GCF_015207665.1 Plectonema cf. radiosum LEGE 06105 | reverse complement strand
ACTCAACTACCTTCCTCCCTGATTTCGCTTACGCTCAATTTTGGTCGGAAGGTGTTTCTTTTTTGACCCGTGATTCATCTCGCCGCCAAATCGGAGATTATGGCGGGAGTCTTCTCACGGAGTTTAGATAAACTAGTATTTTTCCTGGTTAATCTAAGAAAATCTTCATTCAGCTTTCATAATTCTACGTAAAACTTTTTTTACCCTTATCAAAAGGAAGTGCTAGAATCCATCGAGTAGAATTTAAAGATAGGATAATCATGATGCCAGTTGCCAGTAAATCCATTAAGTTTGGTACCGACGGCTGGCGCGGCGTTATTGGCGATGAGTTCACCTTTGAACGTTTAGCCCTGGTTGCGCCAGTAGCCGCGCAAGTATTATTGTATACATATGGCAAAATGGTAGGTAATCGTACCATCATCGTTGGTCACGATCGCCGATTCATGGCAGAAGATTTTGCTAAGTTTGTTGCTCAGACGGTGATGGATGCAGGCTTTGATGTAGTGCTGACTGACACTTTTGCCCCTACCCCCGCTTTTAGTTGGGCAGCAAAAGCTCAGAATGCCTTGGGAGCCTTGGTAGTTACAGCTTCTCACAATCCGGGGAAGTATTTAGGATTGAAGGTTAAGAGTTGTTTCGGTGGTTCTGTACCTTCAGAAGTAACCAAGGAAATAGAAAGTTTGCTGATACAATCGGTGTCTTTTAATTCACCATCCGGCAAGCTAAAAACCTTTGATCCTTGGCAAAGCTATACTCAAGGTTTGGAAGGCAAAGTTAACATTAGCAAGATTAGAGATGCTATAGCTAATGGTAAATTGACTTTATTTACCGACGCAATGCATGGAGCATCTGCGGGTGGATTAGCAATGCTTCTCGGCGATCAAGTCCAAGAAATTAATAGCGATCGCGATCCTCTATTTGAAGGTGGTGCGCCGGAACCTTTGCCCAAGTATATTTCTAAGTTTATACAATTGATCAAAAATCATCGTCAAGCCAATCCTGAAGGTTTATCAGTGGGATTGGTATTTGATGGTGATTGCGATCGCATTGCGGCTGTGGATGGACAAGGTAACTTTTTAAGTTCGCAAATCTTGATTCCCATACTAATCGACCATTTAACTCAAAGACGTGGGTTTACAGGCGAAATAGTTAAAACTGTTAGTGGTTCAGATTTGATTCCTTTAGTTGCAAAACTGCATAATTTGTCGCTTTACGAAACCCCCGTAGGTTACAAATATATTGCTGATAGAATGCTAGATGCTGAAGTTTTACTTGGTGGTGAAGAATCCGGTGGAATCGGTTATGGAAGCCACATTCCCGAAAGAGATGCATTGCTTTCGGCCCTATATGTATTAGAAGCAATCGTTGAATCAGGAATGGATTTGGGCGACTATTACCGTCATTTACAAAACCAAGTTAATTTTACTTCAGTATACGACCGCATCGATTTACCTCTTTCGGGAATGGAAGTACGAGCAAAGCTTTTACAACAATTACAAAGCGAACCATTAAAAGAAGTTGCAGGTAAGCAAGTAATTGATTGTAATACAATTGACGGCTACAAATTCCGTCTCGACGACAACAGCTGGTTAATGATTCGCTTTAGCGGAACCGAACCAGTTTTACGCTTATACTGTGAAGCATCTACCCATCAGGAAGTACATAAAACCTTAGCTTGGGCAAAAGATTGGGCAGAGTGAGGGTTCGGAGGGATGGGGGGATGGGGAGATGGG
>NZ_JADEWL010000123.1 GCF_015207665.1 Plectonema cf. radiosum LEGE 06105 | reverse complement strand
GACAAGGGGAAATAAATAACAACTGTCAACTGTCAACTGTCAACTCCTAACTCCTAACTCCTAACTCCTAACTCCTAACTCCTAACTCCTCACTCCTCACTCTTATCCAGAATTGGGTTCTCCAAACAAAACCATTGAACAACTAATTTCTGAAAGCACTTTGCTAGTCACGTCGCTAACAGCTAATCCTCCAGCTGTACGACGGCGAAAGGAACGCAAGATTACCATATCATAAGCACTAGCTTGATTGATAATCACTTTTGCTACGTCATCTTGACGAATCGTTTGAATTAATACTTCTTTAGGAGATTTACTTTGATTCAGCAATGAAGAAAGTTCTGATTCAAATAAAGCAATTTCTTTATCAATAGTTTTTCGTGGACAGACTTGTAATAATGTAACTGCTGCTTCGTTAGTATCAGCAAAAAGTTGAGCAAATTGAATTACACGTAAAATTTGAGGAGTAATACTTCTCACAGGAACAAGGATACGATGAATGTTTATCGGTTTATCGAGTAAGCGCATCACCGCTACTGGACAATGAGCAGACCAAAAAACATTGTCGATAATATTACCAAATAAACGCGCTTGTAAGCTACTATTTGGACTCCACCCCATGACAATTAAATCAGCATTTTGTTCTCTTGCTGCACGACTAATTCCCCGTGCTAAATCATCATCAATCCGAATTAATGGTTGAGCTTGGGCTTGAAATTCTTCACTAATTGTTATCGCTTGTTGCAATAATAGCTTGCTTCGTTTAATGGAAACCTTTAATTCCGGTTCATCCATATAAACGTGTGCTTTCGGAATCGATAAAGGTACGACTATCCCTTTTTCATGATGAGCTAATAATGCCCCCATTTCAATTAAATATCTTGCAGTATTGGGGTTATAAATAGGCACTATTACTTTAAAAAGATTTTGATAAATAAAATTATCATTATTATTATCTAAATCCAAATCTACATCTTCTGCGTCTAGTTGATAATTTTGAGGATTTTTTGGTAAATTTGCTTGAGGTACGGTTAAATTACGTCCGAATTTTTCTGTTAATACCGGACCTAAAATAGCCGTAACTAACATTAAAACAATGACGGTATTAAATACTGAATCTGTAATAATTCCGGCATTTTTTCCTACTAGTGCAGCGGCTAAAGTTGCAGCTACTTGAGGTAAGGATAAAGACCACATTGTTAGGGTTTCATTCCAGTTATAGCCATAAAGTAATTTAGCTGTGAATGCTGCTAAAAATTTACTACTAATTAATGCACCGACAATCCCCAAGGTTAATAATAATTCGGAACTTAGACTAGATACAAAGCCTGATAAATTGATTAATAACCCCATATTTACAAAGAAAAAAGGAATAAATAAGGTACTTCCCACAAATTCTACTTTCTCTTCTACCGGGGAATGTCCCACTACATCATTTACCGCTAATCCTGCTAAGAATGCTCCGACAATTCTATCTACATTGACAATTTGCGCTCCTACTGAAGCTAAAAATACTGCTAATAAAACAAACAAAAATTGATTACTTTGTTCGTCTCCGGTACGACGAAAATACTCTTTTCCAGCCCAGTCAAAACCAACTAAAATTACTACTGAATAAATTGCCAGAATAGCTAATTGCATGACTACACTAGCAATCGAAAATTCACCAGCACTAATTGATACACAAATTGCAAGTACCAATAATGCCGCAATATCGGTAAAAATTGTTGCACCAATAGTTACTGTAACGGCTTGATTACTAGTGACTCCCAAACGGGTAATAATGGGAAAACCTAAGAGAGTATGAGAAGCCAGCAGAGAACCAATTAAAATTGAAGCATTCCAACCAAAATTAAAAAACCTTCCTACTGTCATCCCAAAAATTAGAGGAATTAAAAAAGTTGCAATTCCAAAACCCAAGGAACGATTTTTTGTTCTGCGAAAGTCTTCTAAGTCTATTTCTAAACCAGCAACAAACATGAGATAAATTTTACCAATGTCCGATAGCAACTTCATGTTTTCACTTTCTGCATTCAAGACTCCTAAACCATCAGGACCTAAAAATATTCCTGCTGTTAATAATCCCACTAATCCCGGAAGTCTTAAACGTTCAAAAATTGGCGGTACTATCAGAATTACGAGTAAAAGAATCGTAAAAGCGATTATAGGACTCTTTTGAATTTCTTGTAATATTTGTTCCATAATCAATAATTGATAATTCTAAGTTGTTTTTTGTTGATAATATATAGGTCTAATTATTTGTGAATTCTTTATTATTAGAATTTATCTATTAGTAGGGTGTGTTAAATACCTGTGTTAGTTTATGTACGTTTAACTCAAAATTAATGTTTTTGGTTTAATAATATTAATGTACAAAAGTCTAACTATTTTTTGTTCATTTATGACTATTTTTGCTCAATCGCGATAAAATCAATTAATTGTAACCTGAATTTGAGGATAATCACAGAAGTCGGGTTTTTACAATAAATCTGTGTAATACCACAAAGCAGTCATAAAAACCGACTTCTTACTCCCGATTCACTAGAAATTCTGTTTTTCGTGGGAATAGTCGCGATAAACCCATAAAAAAAGCCACCCTTGAGGTGACTTCGCTATTTGATAAAGCTGAAAAAGGTTTCAATTCTTAGCTAGCAGCATCTGCTTCTTCTACAGCAACTTTGGGTGTATTTTTAAATGCAAACCGTAAGAAAGGCGGTGCTAAAAACGTCGTTAAAATGACCATAATAATGATAGCTGCTTGCAAAGGTTTATCAAGTGCGCCGCTAGCTGCACCAATTCCGGCAAATACTAGCCCCACTTCACCCCGTGGAATCATTCCCACACCGATCGCTAAGCGATTAATTCCCGGTTTACCGAAGACTGCCCAACCCGTAATTACTTTACCAATAATCGCGACTACAATCAAAAATACCGCTAAAACTAAACCTTGACGATTTTCCGGAACTACAGGATTAAGGACGCTTAAATCAACTCTGGCTCCTACAGTTACGAAGAAAATTGGCACCAGTATATCTGCAATGGGAATTACTTGTTCGTCTAGTTCATTGCGCTTATCGGTTTCATCGAGAACTAAACCAGCCGCAAAAGCACCTAAAATTGCTTCTAAATGGATTGCATTGGCAAGAAAAGACATGAGTAATGCAAAGATAAATGCCGGAATAACTATGTTTCCTCTTGTTTTCAAGATTTCGGCACTCAGATTAAAAGCTTTATTGAAGAATTTACCGAGTAAAATCGAACCGAATAGAAAAACAGTGGCGCTGATAATCAGGTAAATTACATTTGAAATATCAACTTCACCAGTTTTGGCCAAACTTGCGACTACTGCTAAAACGATAATACCTAAAACATCATCAATTACCGCCGCACCGACAATAATTTGACCTTCTGCTGATTTAAGATATCCTAGCTCTGATAAAACTTTTGAAGTGATACCAATACTTGTTGCTGTTAAAGCTGCACCGGCGAAAACCGCTGGAATTGTCGGCACGTTAAAGAAAAACATCAAACCCGCAGTTCCAGCAACAAAAGGAGCAACTACTCCCACCACAGCTACAATTGCAGCTTGATAACCAACTTTTTGCAGTTCTCTCAAATCGGATTCCAAACCAATTTCAAACAGCAGGACAATTACACCTAATTCTGCCAAAATTGAAATTGCTTCGCTTTGACTAGCAAAAATTGACGCTACGGCTTCCGGGCTTGGTTGATCAAAAAATTGTAAAGCAGTCATTATTAGGGAATCGGAAGCACTCGCACCGCTTTCGGGAAACACGATCAAATTTAGTGCAGAAGCACCGACTACTACACCACCCACTAATTCACCCAAAACTGGGGGAAAGTCCAGCATTCTGGACAACTCACCACCTAATTTACTAGCAAGATAAATTACAACTAAACTCAGCAGTACCCCTGCAAGGACAATGGGAGCATTTTCAGCTTCGGCTGTTGCCAGTAGGTAATTTTCTGGCGCAATCAGTTCAAGTGGATAATTCATTGATGTATTAATTAATTTTCCGTTTCAAAGGTTTGCTCTGTTTGTTAAGGATAAGCAATTTCGATAATGGTTCTTATTAATTATCCTAATACGATTTGAGATTTCGGATTAAATAACTAGTCAAAAAGAAGTATTTAGCTATTTTTGAACACAAATGAAATCGCTGTATTTTATTACTGTTTGCTCTAGTAACTAAATAACTAAATAACTAAATAATTTATTTATTTATTTATTTATTTATTTTGTACAATTACTTAGCAACTTGATTTTAAATTAACTTTCTATTAATTAACCCTCGGCTTTTTTAAACTGAACCATACCATATTAAATCATATTTAATTAGGCTTACACAAAACTAATTTTACTAAGTAAGACACACCAAAGCCGCAATATAACCCTGGGTATTTGAATGCGGCTCGTCTGCGGTTTTCAATTCGATATTTATCCCAAGGCAGTTTCGTTGTATCCAGTGGTGGGATAATCTACGGTCATATCATCACTACGATAGCTGACTAAGCTCAAGGCTTGTTTTAATGCTTCCTCACGTTCCATGACTACATGATGGGGAGGTAACAGATTGAAGATTCCCAATTTTTGCAGTCTCTGCTTAATCTTGCCTTTAGCACCGACGATAAATACATGACGACCTTTATCAAGCGCATCTTTAATCATATTCTCTACTGCTAAAGAACTTGTAACACCGATGTGTGGCACGTCTGTCAAGTCCAAAATCAGCACATCGTGGTCTTTCATCGCGGTTTGTTCGCGAGCGATCGCTTTGGAAACTCCAAATATCATCGGTCCTTCGAGGTGGAATAACAACACGCGATTATTAGCTCGATCTAATAAGTCTTTTTCTACATCATTCAAGATAATTGCATCATCCGCGTCGGTAATCGTCTTCACTTCCTCAGAACGCAGGTTAGTTAAACGTTCAATGGTCAAAATATTGGCAACAAATACCCCTATACCAACCGCAACAATCAAGTCAACAAATACGGTAAGAATTATCACACCGTACATAATCAAAGCAGCTTTCGGCGATACCTTATGAGCGCGTTTGAGGAAGCTCCAATCGATAATATTTATACCTACTTTCAATGCAATAGCTGCTAATACCGCTAGAGGAATTACAGAAGTTAAAGGTGCAGCCCACAGAACTATGACTAATAAAATCAAGGCGCGAGTTAACCCAGAAAGCGCCGTGCGAGCGCCTGTTTGAATGTTAACAACCGTTCCCATTGTCGCACCAGCACCAGCAATACCGCCAAATAATCCAGAAGCAATATTACCTATACCTTGACCGATTAATTCTTTATTAGAATCATGCTCGGTGCGAGTTAAGCTATCGGCAACTACTGATGTGAGTAAGGCATCAATACAGCCCAACATACCCAACACCAAAGCGTCGATCAGCATGGTTTGGAATAGTCCTGCATCAAATGTAGGCGTTACGAATTGAGGTAAACCTGCTTTTATTTCACCAATTCTGCGGATACTTTCTACATTACCAAAGAATACAAGAGAAACAACTGTTCCTATAGCTAAAGCCGATAGCTGCGGGGGAATATACTTATTTATCTGCTTGGGAGAAAATACTAGAATGGCAATAGTTAACACAGCCAAAATAGTTTCAATCGGTTGAATATTTGCAATTAAGTTAGGTATATTTTGCACCGTACCAAGCACCCCACCCCCAGGACTTTTCTGTCCTAAAAACGGTGCTGTTTGCAAAATAATTAGAATTATCCCAATTCCCGACATGAAACCGGAAACCACCGTATAAGGCATTAAAGTAACGTATCTTCCCAACTTCAACACACCAAGGAGAATTTGAACTATCCCAGCCATTACCACTACGGTAAAGGCTAATGCTAATCCAGCGGTCCTATCCCCCCCCTGTGACGCTATCATCTGAGCAATAACCGAAGTCATTACCACTGTCATCGGTCCGGTGGGTTCGGAAATTAATGTCGGAGTACCGCCAAATAATGCTGCAAAAAAGCCGACTAAAACAGCACCATAAAGACCAGCAGCAGGTCCGGCACCGGATGCTACCCCGAAAGCTAGTGCCATCGGTAAGGCAATAATTGCAGCAGTCATCCCACCAAAGATGTCACCGCGCAGGTTTCTAAAATGGATCTGATTGGTTATTTGCATTGTAAAAACACCATGTTGTTTTGATTGTTTGAATTACTCATTTCGCTCCAATTTAAGCAAAAGTTTTCCCTACCTGCTCAAGCATCAAAACTTGACAAGCAATAATAGAAAATGCCATTATCAACGGCAAATATTCAGTTCACAAAAAGATTTCCCACGAGATTGACTACACCAATAAGTATTATCTTAGATAATAAAATTTATCATCCGTAATAATGCTTTTTATTGATGTTTTAGTTTGAGACCAGACCTTAATGCAGCAAATTACATTGCTAATTAGTCTATATTAATCATGGATTATTAGCTTTATGCTTTTTTAATGATTAGCATAGAGTTAAATCTATGAATCAATCGATTGCCATAACTAATAATACAACGTATGTGTAAAAAGTAAATCAATCAAAGTTTAATATTGCTGATAAAAGTTGAAGTTATGACTTATCAAAATATTGTTTATCAGTTATCTGCTTTATTTCTGATAAAGTTGTTGCTGCAAGGTTTGACGCATCACATCCACCGGAACAGTTTCCCGTTGCAGCCAAATCTTTAGAGCCGCAGCACCTTGTTGAACTAACATTTCTAAGCCGTCGATCGCAATTACACCTGTGGTTTGTGCATATTGTAAAAATTTCGTCGGACTAGGGGTATAGATTAAATCGTAAACAATTGCACCTTTTGGTAGATGCGCGAATAATGCTGGTTCCAACGGTGAATTTTCAATCTGCGGATACATTCCAATAGGAGTAGTATTAATTAACAAATTTGCTTGATCAATTATTTTTGGTAAAGCATCCCATTGATGAATTTGTAAATTAACGACTAACGGTGAATCTTGCCAACTGTCGCGGAATTCTTCTAACTTTTGTAAATTACGTCCCACCACATCAACCGATGCACAACCCAATTGAGTGCAACCTGCAACAACGGCTCTAGCAGCACCACCGTTACCCAAAACCACCGCTACAGTTTGACTCCAATCTCGATCTAATAATTGCAAAGGAGCAATAAAACCTTCGACATCAGTATTTGTGCCTATCCACCTGTGATTTTTACGAACAACCGTATTTACTGCACCCACAGCTTGAGCGATTGGTTCAATTTCTGAAAGTAAAGGTATTATTGCTTGTTTGTGGGGAATTGTAGCGTTAAATCCCACAACACCAATGGCTGCAAAACCATCGAGGGCTTTTGCTAAATTTTGCGGTTCGATGGGAAAGGGAAGATAAACATAATTTAATCCTAACTTGGCCAAAGCTGCATTATGCATCAACGGGGAAAGCGAATGTTCTACCGGATGTCCGATTACTCCAAGTAATTTAGTTGTACCTGTAATCATGAGTTCTTATTTGAGATTTTTTGGAAGAGTAGATTGCCCGGAAAGCGCAATGTACTAATAGCAGAGTTTTTCAAAAATTTTAATATAAATAACTACTACTATAGTTAGTATTAACTCATGAAATGTACGTATTAAATATAAATAGTTAAGATAGTCTAATTTCAAAAAAATCAAGGCTGTATTTTTTAAAATTAGATTTATTTATATTTCTAGTAGTTGATTATCACAATGGAAAACACATTATTCGATCAAATCTTCCGCGATAGTAACGGTAATATTGTTATCGCTCAACCACCAAATCTACCGATTATTGTTTGGGGTGTAGCTAGTTTACTCAAACTCGTTTTTACCCAGGGTGATATTAATACAGGGTTAGATGTACTCGCTTTCGGCTGTATATTTACCTGGGCTTGGGAAGAATTATTCCAAGGAGTTAATTATTTTCGTCGGGGATTAGGTTTAGTTGCTCTAATTGGGGTGATTGGTACGAGGATTTTAACACTCACAACTAACACATTTTAAAACCCCTAACCTCTAACCTTTAACCTCTAACCTTTCTACATTATTTTATGTTTGTAAATCTTCCAACTTAACTTGTTTCCCTTTCTCGTCAGTTCGATAAACCAACTCCCGTTGTCCGTCGGTAACTACAACTTTCCAACCAGGAACTATTACTTGAGCGCAAAGTTGATCAGCTTCGGCTAAACCCAAACAACTATCTCCCCAATTTTGTTTTTCTACTTGAGTTATCCGTAGTGATGCGACAGGTTTACTGACACGCTTTGTGGCATCAGATAATACTGCGCTTTTTACTGCTGGGGGTAATTCATTTACAGTTGAATTATCTGTTGGAGAAGGTGTTTGAGTTATTTCAATTTCTGGAGAAGTTGTTTGATTATTAGTACAGGAAGTTGTAGAAAATACTAATAAGCAGATAATACAAATCAGTGTAATTTTACGAAGTAAATTTAACCAAGTATATTTCATTTTAATTTTTTAGAACTATAGCAGTCCTAAATGATTTGTGAATTATAGGTAGTGCCTTGGCGCAGCCTGCCCCGAAGGGGCATACATCTTGCTCGCTTGTAATCAGCATCTTGCTCCCTTGTAGTGCGAGCATCTTGCTCGCTTGTAATCAGCATCTTGCTCGCTTGTAGTAATCAGCGAATTTGCATAATATCTGCCTTACCACTTGGCTATGTCCTAGTGAGCAAGATGCTCACACTACTATTCTAAAATACTAATAACTATTGTTCAGATCCCCGACTTGTTGAAGAAGTCGGCGATCTAAATTCTCATATATGATTAGACATCTCCGATAAAGAATGTCGAGACGCAAGGGTTCGCGTCTCTACAAGGGTTTCGGTTAACACATATTTCATTTCCGGAGATGTCTATTTAGGATTGCTATATTTCCTGGTTTATGATGCATTCACGCGCTTAATATTTTATTTATAAACACGCTCTTAGAAATTCCTCTAACTGCATAAGTTGATTTTGCTTGCACCTATATTGACCATAATAGGTAATCCCTCTGCTTTAAACCAAAATCACCTTAATCTAGGAGAGCAAATGCCAAATATTTACGCTTTACTTGTTGGTATTAATGAATATCATCCCCAATCGGGAGTGACTTCGCTAACGGGTTGTGTTAATGATATTGAAGCAATTGAATCATATTTACACAACCGAATTACTACTGATAATGATTGTAAATTAGTTACAAAGAAATTAACTAATAATTTAGCAACACGTCAAGGGATTATCGATGGGTTTTCACAACATCTAAGCCAAGCTCGGAGCGAAGATGTTGTATTGTTTTATTATGCCGGTCATGGTTCTTATGAGCCAGCACCAGAAGTGTTTTTAAAGCAAGAACGAGATGGTAAAATTGAAACTTTAGTTTGCTACGATAGCCGTACATCAGGAGTTCGAGACTTAGCTGATAAGGAATTAAATTATTTAATTGAGCAAGTCGCCAAAAATAACCCTCATATCCTAATTATATTGGATTCTTGTCACTCCGGGACTGCTACAAGAGAGCCAGATGTTATCGAACGTCAAACAAATACTGATGGAAATGTAAGAGATTTAAAAGACTTTCTTTTTGACCAAGAATGGGTTAATCGCCGTTTAAGCGCTGGTTATCAACGACCTAGACACGTTCTAATTTCTGCTTGTCGTGACTTTCAAACTGCGAAAGAGACAGGTTTAAATAATCAACGTCGTGGCGCTTTTTCTTACTTTCTAACAGAAGCTTTAGAGCGGACTAATGGTAGTTTATCCTATGCCAATTTAGTTCAAGATATTAATGCTTTAATAACTGGTAAAGTTAAAGACCAGTCACCACAAATAGAAGCGCAATCGGATGATTTAATTCAACCTTTCTTAGGAGGTGCAGCAGGGGAACGGATAAATTATTTTAGCTTGATTTATGACGAAAAAAACCATCGTAACTGGGTAATTAACGGTGGTCTTTTACATGGTATTCGTCCTGAAGGAAAGACTTCTCTGGCGATTTTTGCTCAAGGAACTACGCTAGAAGATTTACAAAAAATTGACACCGCAATTTGTAAAGCTGAAGTTACTCAAGTGATGACGGAAGCTAGTAAAGTGCAATTGTTTGATGAGAAAATCAAGTTATCTCAGCAAGAAGCTTATTGGGCTGTTGTCAGCGATGTTCCTTTACCAAATTTGAAAGTATTTTTTACAGGTGATGATGCAGGAAAAGCAATTGCTCTTGAAGTATTTAAGCAAGGTGATAATAAGTTTGTAGCACAAGCGGATTCAGAAGAGAAAGCTGATTATTATTTAGAAGCTATTGAAGGTCAATTTTGGATTAAGCAACCAAGCGATAAAAAGCCGTTAGTTGCACCTGTTCCAGAAGTAAGGAATACCCAAGGGTACACAGCAAAAGATGCAGAAACAATTATCAAGCGTTTAGAGCATATTGCACGTTGGAAGAATATTCTCGAATTGAAAACTCCACCTACTAGTCAAATAAAAGTTGGTGATGTGGAGATGGAATTGATTGTTACTTCTGAAAATAATTCATTTTCTTCAAAACAAGGAATATCCCCTTTAATAGCAGAGTATATCTTTGAAAATAATCAATTCAGTAACCCAGAAGTAAAAATTAAGGTAATCAATAATAGTGACAAAGATGTTTATTTCCAGGTATTGGAATTAGCAGGAGATTACGAAATACAAGTTGCGGAGTTTTTTGAGGAAAGGGGTAGTATCAAATTACCTGCAAAACCGAATCAAGGTGAAAGTATTGCAGAAGGTGATCAACTAGAATGTTTCATTCCTGATAATTATTTAAATAATGGAATCAGGAATTACGATAACATTTATAAGTTAATTGTCAGTAATAGAGAATTTGATGCAAGTTTACTCCAACAACCAGGATTAGATAATCCTCCTCCAGTAAATCGCTCTACAAATTTATCTGGTACTCTTAACCGCTTGATGGATGGTGTTTATACTCGTCAATCCAAAAGAAAAATAGATAAGTACATTGATAACTGGATGACTCAGGAAGTTAAAGTGACTTTGATAAAACCACCCGGTGGAGTAGAAATAAAGCAATCTGAGTCTACCAATTTATTACCTGGTGTCGAACTACAATCACATCCAAATTTGAAAGGTAAATTTAGCATTAATCCTTTACCTCCCAGCAGTCGAGATGTTAATAGTAATTTAATTCCACCAATTTTATTACCAGAGCAAACCGTTCTTTTACGAGATGGAAAAAGACAGCCGGAACCATACAATTTTAATATGACTCGCGGTGGTGGTGGTAATTTGAGTATTCTTGAAATTGTAGATATCGAAAATCACGAAAGTGTTACCCCAGAAAATCCGATAAAATTATTGGTTGGTAAGCCATTAGCACCAGACGAATATATCTTA
The DNA here is from genome assembly GCF_015207665.1 of Plectonema cf. radiosum LEGE 06105. Classification (GTDB taxonomy): domain Bacteria; phylum Cyanobacteriota; class Cyanobacteriia; order Cyanobacteriales; family Nostocaceae; genus Rivularia; species Rivularia radiosa_A. The sequence goes on along the minus strand of NZ_JADEWL010000123.1, from coordinate 8,104 downwards.
CCAGTTGCTAATGATGGGGAATTTTTCTTACCTTTAGGTAAAGCTAAGACGATAAATGATAAAACAGAAATTACCCTAGAGCGTTTACCCGAACCAACTGTGGATAGTCGCAGTTTACAAGGTTCAATTAAGATATTATTCCAGAAAGTTTTTTATGAAAGTGCTGGTAAGCAATTGGGTATGAATTCCCCTTGTCCACTTTTAAGAATTACCAATGTCTCTGAAAGTGGAAGAGTCACATATAATGGTAACGACCAGGAAATTAAAACTAAAGTTGCCTCAGCCAATAAAATTCTACTTTATATTCACGGTATTATTGGCGATACAGAAAGTTTACTACCTAGTATCAAATCGGCAAAGTTTGTAGAAGCTGGAATAGAAAAAAATCTAGAGGATAAATATGATCTAATTCTGGCTTTTGATTACGAAAATATCAACACCACAATTCAAGAAAATGCCAAACTACTCAAGCAAAGATTAGAGTCAGTTGGAATAAGTGCAAATCACGGCAAACAATTAGATATCGTTGCTCATTCAATGGGTGGTTTAGTTTCTCGTACCTTTATTGAAGTAGAAGGTGGTAATCAAATTGTTCAACATTTGGTGATGTTGGGTACACCTAATGCTGGCTCTCCTTGGCCTAAAATTCAAGATTGGGCTTTTACTGCTCTTGGTATCGGATTAAATCAACTTTCTACCGTTGCTTGGGGAACAAATGTTATTGCCGGATTGCTGGCATTTTTGGAAGCTAATGATAAGGCTTCCGAGCAAATGAAATACCAAAGCGATTTTATCCAAAGTATCGCTAAAAATCCTGACCCCAATGTGCAGTATACGATAATCGCTGGCGATCGCACTATTCGTCCTGAAGCATTAGAAGTCGTCGGAGGAAATTCGAGTAAAATACAGCGAATGATGGGGAAATTGTTTGGTAGTGCTGTAGATAATGTTGTAGATAAAGTGTTTTTCCAACAGCCCAATGATATCGCTGTGACGTTGGAAAGCATTAAAAGCGTTAGTTTAGAGCGAAATCCTCAGCCAAGAATTATATCACCAGTTGGTTGTGACCATCTTACCTATTTTACTAGTCAAGCTGGTTTAGATGCTTTAGTTAAAGCGCTGGGTGATAAATAATTTGTAGGGTTTTCATTGCACAACCGACGGGGAATGTAATTCCCCGTCTAATAGTAAAAGTCCTATGAATAGGACTAAAGTATTACGTTATTTGTATATAATCTATTAAAATTTAAATAAATTGTAATTCAATTATCGAGATGCCATTAACAGATAATCAATGTGAAAAATTACACGAAGCTATATTAGATTTATATCCATATGAACAAAAAGATGCTTTAGAAAGTTTGTTAAGTGAAAAACATAATATCAATCTTGAATATATACTTGCTTATTCAGATATTATCACAAAAGATAAATTATCTAAAAATATACATACAAATAATAATCAACAGATAAAAGAAAAAATTAAAATATTAATTTTGAAAATACCTGCAAAAGATTTGAATTTAGATAAAGAAATCTATGAGCTTAAAAAAGCTATAAGAGAATCTAAGAATCGCGATTTATTGAGTATTAGGGATGAAACTGTATATTCTACTGATGATATTCGTTATTATGTTGGAAATGAAAATCCACAGATTGTTCATTTTTGTGGTCACGGTTTGACAGATGGTAGTTTAAAGTTAGAAAACAATAGTAGCTCAGGAATTTCACTAGAATTTTTAAAATCAATTTTTCAGGGACGTGAAAATAATATTAAATGTGTCTTGCTTAATGCTTGTCATTCAGAAAAAGCGACTTTAGCTATTAGTCAGCATATTAATTATGTCATTGGCATGAATAATGAGATAATCGATAATGTGGCTATTGAGTTTGCTAAGGGTTTTTATGATGGCTTAGGATATAACAATGATAATAATGCATATTTAATGGCTTTTAATGAAGGAATAAGAGCTATTATTGCAAAAAATATTTCCCAAAAATCAATACCTGTTTTAAGAAGAAGGATAAGTTACAAGGAAGCAATTTTAAATTTGATTAAAAAACTTGATGCTGAAAATAAAATAGAAGAGTTTATCAATGAATTGAAAAATATTAATCCGACAAACGTTTTATTATATAATTTCATAAGCTATTATAATCACCCTTTAAAAAATGAGTTGAATACATTTCGGGAAATTATTCAAAAAATTACCGATGATTCTGCTATTCAAGCTGCTTATAAAAAGATATTTCCTGATGACATAAAATCAGATAAAAACAAAATAATTGATAAATTAATAGGAAATGATGTTAACAATAGTGAAATAATATCGATTATAAAATTTGCAAATCATTTAACTGCAATTTTAAAAATAAAGAACAAATCTAAGTCTGAAGAAATCCAAGATTGGCTTGATACAATTTGCAATGAATTCAAAGTTGGAGTTATTGATAGTGATGAAGATGAATTTAGTTCGGGAAAAATTTATACTTATTTATTGATAACAGTTGATGATCAAGGTAGTGATAAATTTAATCTATATGCCGAATATATTTTAGAAGATGAAAATTCAACTATAATTAAGCAAGAAGCTCTAAATTTACTAGACCATAATGAACAAAATGGAATTAGATGCAATTCATTTAATCAAATTTCCAATCAAGTCAAAAAATATCACGATCAATTATATAATCAGCTTTCACCCAATGAATTAAAGGATATAAGAATAGAATTATTTTTACCGATTCAGTATCTGACACAAAATTTAGACAAAGAATGGTATTGTGATGATGACTTTGGTGGTAGTACTCCAATTGTCCGAGAATGTAATATAATAGTTCGTCCAGGCAATCGTATCCAAAAGAAAAATTTCTTAATTCCACTTCATAATAATTTTGAACGTTTCAAAAAACAATTAAGCCAATATTCTGACGAAGATATTCTGAACGAAGAAATTGAAATTATTAATCAAAAAGTTGACCAGAAAAATTTTCAGAAGATATCCGATAATTTCAAAGATAAAAAAATTGGTATCAAACTAACTCATAAAGATATACCAGATATAGCTTTTTTTCAAGCTATGATACGTGGAGCAGCAGCTATCGCTTTTTGGATAAAAGATGCAAGTTGTAATGATAAGAATTTCGATGATATGGATAATTACCTAAAATTACATTTTTTTCAGAATAATTTTTGTAATTTAATTAAAGAAATCCACAATGATCGCAAAACAGCTTCTAATGATGAACAAATTTATTCTATAGGCTTTTTATGTGATAATCCATATCGCGTACCGCATATTAAACCTTTACAATCATTTTAAATTGCTAACAAAAATCGCAGAATTATGACAAACTGGCAACTATTTTACGGTGACGGCAAAACACATCACAATATTAATATCAAAGATAATTTCCCCCCTCCTCCTCCTTGGAGAAAATTTCACGAAATTAAGGATGGAGATGAAAAAAAAGAAGTTGAACAACGCTGGAATGATATTCAAGAATTAGCAAAATCCGAAGAAAACAAGCGAGGTAGAGAAAGAGGTCAAAATTTCCGCATTGATATTGATGTGGATAAAACATCCGGTAAAGAAAAAATCACCGCAGCTGGGTTAGAAGTTCTTAACGCTGTCAATGCTGCTATATATTTGAGAAGACCTCTTTTGATAACGGGAAATCCCGGTTCTGGAAAAACTTCTTTAGCTTATGCGATCGCCTATGAATTAAATTTAGGTTCTGTTCTCACTTGGGCTATTACTGCACGTTCGACGCTACTTGATGGGCTTTATCGTTATGATGCCATTGGTAGATTACAAGATCCAGAGAAAAAAGAAGACCAATCTATCGGTGATTATATTACTTTAGGTGCTTTGGGAACAGCTTTTTTACCTTCACAATTACCCAGAGTTTTATTGATTGATGAAATTGATAAAAGCGATATTAATTTACCTAACGATTTATTGCATATTTTTGAAGAAGGTGCTTTTCGGATTCCAGAATTAGTTCGTAGAGTTAAAGATACTGGAAAAGAGACTAACGCTGAAAAAGTTTTTACCGCAGATGGAGAAATTAAAGCGACAATTCGTCGGGGGATAGTGCGTTGTGCTGAGTTCCCAATTGTGATAATGACTAGTAATGGCGAACGGGAATTTCCACCTGCTTTTTTACGACGGTGTTTGCGAGTAATAATGCCAGATCCAAAAGGGGAAGCTCTCAAAAATATTGTTAAAGCTCATTTTGGGGAAGCAGCATTTAAAGAAAGTAAAATAACCGATCTAATTGACGCTTTTACAGAAAAACAAGAAGATGGCGATCGCGCAACTGACCAATTATTAAACGCTGTACATTTACTTACAAATCATATCAGCCTTGATGCTTTGGATGATAAAGACGGGTTAAGGGATTTATTGTTCAAGAGTTTGTCTATTAGTGAGTAACTTTAGGAGTTAAGAGAATTTAGATCCCCGACTACAAACTAATGATGTTGGGCTTCGTTCCTCAACCCAACCTACAAACTACAAACTACAAACTACAAACTAATGATGTTGGGCTTCGTTCCTCAACCCAACCTACAAACTATTAGTGAGTAACTTTAGGAGTTAAGAGAATTTAGATCCCCGACTACAAACTAATGATGTTGGGCTTCGTTCCTCAACCCAACCTACAAACTACAAACTACAAACTACAAACTACAAACTAATGATGTTGGGCTTCGTTCCTCAACCCAACCTACAAACTACAAACTTAGTAGTAGGTTGGGTTAGACGCACGACAAGTTTTAAAATTAACCAATTAATTAATATTGCGTCGTAACCCAACATCAGTATTTTAATAGTCATTACGAACTAGATTCGGACGGACACAAATGCACTTCCCACTTCCAGGCTTGAGACTGGGAAGCAATCCCAACTCACTGCGATTGCTTCTCTACGAGACGCTACGCGAACCTGCGCTTACGCACACGCTTTGCTCGCAATGACAAATAGGCAGGTAATATTATCAAAGAGGTTTTGGAAAACGGGTGTAAACAATGAGCGATGAACCATCATCAAAATTTGAAAAACTGATCGCTACCCTAGGAGAAAAATTAGAACTCACGGGTAGGGAAATCTCTGATATTTTATGGTTAGCGCAGCAATATCAAACTACCACAGACAAAACTTCTCATACCCCTGTAGAAAAAGAGTCACCAACATCAGATAAAATATCCGCAGAAAAAAATACTACCCCACGAGACACCCCAGCAACTCCTGTTACTCCACCACCACCATCAGAACCACAAATTCCAGTTTACGCTCAATCCAGTCGCTCTACTTCTAGTACTACCTTTGGTAAAACCCTTGAGATTAAAGTCCCCGATGCACCAGGGTTGCGCGAACCTTTAAAATTAGCAAGAGCAATACGTCCTTTAATTCAAAAAATTGACTCAGAGACAGAAGTAATCTTAGACGAAGCAGCCACCGCTAATCGTATCGCTAAAGAAGGCATTCGCATTCCTGTTTTTCAACCCGCTCAAGAGCCAGCATTTGATTTGATGTTGGTGGTTGACGAAAGTAGTACGATGATTTTTTGGCGGAAAACTATCCAAGAATTACAAAAACTCTTGGAAGTACAAGGTGCTTTTCGAGATGTGCAAGTTTGGGGACTATTAACTAATAAAGAAGAAAATATCTATCTACAACGGGGAATAGGTAAAACCGCTCGCAAACATCGTCACTATCACCCCCGCTCCCTTGTCGATCCTAGCGGTAAGCGTTTAATTTTGGTAGCGAGCGATTGCATTGCGGATATTTGGCATAATGGTAAAGCTTTTGCAATGCTCAAAGTTTGGACAAAAAATCATCCCGTTGCCATTATCCAGATGTTACCTCAATGGCTGTGGCAACGCACGGGATTGAGTTTAGGAGCAAAAGTCCAATTTTCCAGCTTAACCCCCAGAATCCCTAACCAAGATTTATTAATTAAAAAAATATTGCTCTGGGATGATATTGATTTTGCGACGGGAACCAAAATTCCTATATTCACCCTACAAGAAGAATCCGCAAGAACTTGGAGCAAAATGATTGGGGGGAGAAGTGACGCTCATGTCACCGGATTTGTTTTCCCCAAGGATTTTACACCTTTTACAATACCTGAAGAAGATTCTCCATCTCCAGAAATAGAAACAACAGCAGAAATAACCTCCAACTTCCGTCGCACAGCTTCCCCAATAGCCCGAAAACTAGCCAGCTTATTATCTGCTGCACCTATCATTACCTTACCAATTGTGCGGATAATTCAAAAACAAATGCTCAAACAATCCCAACAAGTACACGTTGCGGAAGTCTTTTTAGGTGGGATAATCAAACGGAAACAAGAAATCGAAATTACATCAGAAACAAACCCAGACGACATCGAATTTGATTTTATTAGCGAAGAAGTCCGAAACAGTTTCCTTGATGCTGCTCCCGTTAGCGACTCCTTAGAAATTATTGAAGCGATTTCCAAACACTTCGCGAAGAACCTCGATAAAACCCTTTCAGAATTTAATGCTTTGTTGAGAGAACCACAAAAGGTAACCGATAAAAAGAACGATGAAAATAACGATAAAAAGATAGAAAACAATAAAAATATAGAAGATATTAAACCTTTTGCGTTGCTGAGTGCAAAAATTTTAAAACGCTTGGGAGGTGCTTACATTGAGTTTGCAGAAGAAATTGAGCGAAATTGGCAGAGCATCAACACCGAAACAATCCCGTTAACTCCTTTTAACTTCGAGGTAGTCACCGTCAACCGTCGCGGTGAAGAAACCAAGCGAGAACCCAAAACCGCGAAATACTTCACCGAAAATATACTCCCCTCTCCTATCGCAAGGAGAGGGGCTGGGGGTGAGGTCATATTAGAAATGGTTTACATCCCCGGTGGTACATTTATGATGGGTTCCCCAGAAGGGGAAGGAAGTGACGACGAAAAACCCCAACATGAAGTCACAGTTCCAGCCTTCTTCATGGGTAAATACCAAATTACACAAGAACAATGGTATTCTGTTGCTAATTTACCCCAAATTGAAAGAGAATTAAAACCAGAGCCATCAAATTTCAAAGGAGAAGAAAATCAAAAAAATAATCTTCCCGTAGAGGAAGTTTCATGGTATGATGCAGAAGAGTTTTGCAAACGCCTATCCCAGCATACAGGGAAACAATACCGCCTGCCTTCTGAAGCAGAATGGGAATACGCTTGTCGTGCTGGTACTATTACACCGTTTCACTTTGGTGAAACAATTACTGGTGAATTAGCAAATTATGATGCCAGTCGTACTTTTGCTGATGAATCCGAAAGAGAATACCGAAAAAAAACCACCTCAGTAGATCAATTTTCCCCGAATGCTTTTGGCTTGCATGATATGCATGGGAATGTTTGGGAATGGTGTAATGACACTTGGCATAATAATTATGAAAGTGCGCCAAATGATGGTGGTTCATGGATAGATGATAATGATGAGACGCGTGTGCTGCGCGGTGGTTCGTGGACCTCAATCCTGCTTCTTGCCGTTCTGCCGACCGCTACGACAGCGACCCGGTCAACCATAACGACACCTACGGTTTTCGGGTGGTGTGCGGTGTTGCGCCGAGGACTCAGTAGCCCTTTGCACTATAGCCCTTTTGCCCTCTGCTCTTTTATTCTTTACCCTTTTCAAGCGTAGTGGAACGGAGCGATCAAAATTTTTTTTTGTAAATTGAGTTTTGCGGTTTTTACTTTTTGCCAGTTTTAGGATTGTTCCTGTTATTGTTTAATATAACATATTTAGTATAACGAGAGCAAGAATATATTTTTAGGGTGCGTTATGGCGAGGCAAAGATTTGAGAGGAACGGATAATATCAGGTTCGTTTAATTACTTATAAAACAATGAAACGTCATTGCGTTCGCGTAAGCAATGACAACTGTTTATCCGAACATGATATAATCCAATACGGTTCAGTTAAGGAAAATTGTTTGTTGGGTTGTGCCTTCGGCACACCTACGGTGAACGTTCCTCAACCCAACCTACATATATCAAGATTTTTGGCTTTAACTGAACCGTATTGTGATATAATTAAAAATTTGCCGTAACGCACCAGAAAA
>NZ_JADEWL010000298.1 GCF_015207665.1 Plectonema cf. radiosum LEGE 06105 | reverse complement strand
TAGCGGTACCAATACCTTGAAGAACACCACGAACAATTAAACCGACTCCTCTACCAACTATACGGGTAAGAACGAAAACTACACCGTTACCTAAAAAGGATAATAGGGATTGTAAACGAGGTGTGGCTGCATCTCGAAATTCTAGTAATAATGTTACTAATAAAGGAATTCCTCCGAGTTGTGCTAATTCGTTGTTACGGGGTGCATATACAAAGACTTTGGCTATTCCTCTAGGTGCAAGAACGAATAATTCGTAACGACTCTCGAATATTTTCTGGGCTTCTCCAACATAATTTTGCCAGCGATATTTCCAGGATAAATCGTTTCTGAAGCGTTCTATTTCTCTGGTGGAAATTAATTGGCGGTTGTAATAATCTTTTTTGATAATTTCTGTATCGGCTAATCTATTTAACAATGGCTGCATTACAGCGTTAGCAAGATGAATCAGCATATTTTCTAATATCATGGCAGCGTGTTCGTTGGCTTCTTCCCTACCGGGTAAATAAGATGTATTATCTATATATAATTCTGTTTGAAATATTAAATAGGATAATAATTCATTTATTAAAGGGATTTTATTAAGAATTCCTGCTTGTACTATTACCGCATCTTCTAACAATATATTAACAATTTCTAATTCAATTTCTGCTGTTTTTATTCTAGTAAATTTCCCAAAAAAATCTTTGATAGCTGCTTGCCATATATCTGATAACAAAATATATTTTATTTCATTTAATCGATGATTTTCTACTTCCGAATTACGTAATTCATCAAGAGAATCAGCAAATTTTTGTAGTAATAAATAAAGTAATTCTCTTTTTTTATCTTCTCGTAAAATATCTATTTCTAAAGGAATATCCGTTACATTTTGTAAATTGAATTGAAGTTTATTAATACAAGATGCAAATAATGTTGCTTGTAAAGCTCTGGGGCTAAGTAAAGGGGGAGCTAAAGGATTGCTTGTCGAGTTTCTGATGATAATAGAGCTATCCGGTTTGGGTAATGGTAATTCAGTAACACGAATAAAAGGATTTGCTTCGGGTTGTTGTTGTGGCTGTGATAAATCGAATAAATTATTGAGCAACCATTGTGCTGCAATCAATTCTCTTCGTCTTCCTGCTAAAATAGCTTTGTTTAGTAGTGTTAATCCGGGAATTTGCAGTTCTCTGGTAACTTCTTTCAAGTTAGCTTTGATATAATTAGTTCCCGATCCGTGCAAATTATTGCGTAATTTATTAATGAGGGAGTTTTGAGAATTACCTTTGTTCCGCTGAATTTTTCCACTTTCCCATTCTCCGAATTCTTGGGTTTGATTAACCCAATAAGAATTTCCTTGTATAACTTGTTCCATGGCAACAATTAATTCCGAAACGGGTGTACCCTTGGGACAATAACCGTTTACTCCCGCAGCTTTTAAAGCTATGAGCATTCCGGGTTGGAGAATGTGACACAAAAGTAAAATGGGTAAATTTGGGTATTGATTTTTCAACTGTCTAATCAGTTGTAAACCCATTTCTTGGCGATTTGCAGAACGATTGTTATCTGGTTCTAAAATTACCAAATTTACTTGATTGGGGTCAATTTGTGCCAATTCTGCTAAAATTTGCAATGCGCTGGTGTAGGTTTCGGCTTCTGCTACAACTTGCAATTCCGGGAATTCTTCGAGAGTTTGACGTAATCCCAATCTAAAAATCGGATCAGAATCAATTAATAACAATTTTAGAGGGCGATCGCTCATAGTT
>NZ_JADEWL010000122.1 GCF_015207665.1 Plectonema cf. radiosum LEGE 06105 | reverse complement strand
CCTAACTCTTAACTCCTAACTCCTAACTCCTAACTCCCGTACAGACGTAGCATTGCTACGTCTCTACAACTCTTAACTCCTAACTCCTAACTCTTAACTCCTAACTCCTAACTCCTAACTCCTAACTCCTAACTCCTAACTCCTAACTGATTATCTTAATTTACCAAATAACTCCAGGGTAAAATTTTCTGATTTCCCGATCTGCTGTAATAATTGAAGCTTGATTACTACTGGCTAATGCTACAACAACTCGATCGACTGGATCTCGATGAACCCATTCTAATTTGACACTTTCTAACCACAAATCTTCATTGATAGGGACAATACGTATAACATTAGATTTTTTCAAAGAGGCGACATATTCGTTAAGATCGACTCCTAAATCTAGTTTTCGATTTTTGATTTTGATGGCGATTTCCCAGATACAAATGGATGGAACAATACCATTTTTATTAGTCTCCATTTGCTTACAGGCTTCTGTTGCAGCTTGAGAAAGTTTATCTGGATCTATGCTCCACCAAATCAAAGCGCAAGTATCAAGGACAATTTTCAAAATTCGCTCCATTCCTCAGTTGTTGAAGTTGTTAAATCCTCAAAATACTTGACTTTACCGCGCATTTGTCCAAACAACTCTTCTGTTGACGGTGAATCACCGCCGTATTTAGAAATTTTCACCACTGGTTTTCCCCTATCGGTTACTACAATTTCTTCCCCTGACTCTACAAGACGCAAGAACTCTAGTAGTTTACTTTTTAGTTTACTTTTGGAAATTGTTTTCATCGTGTCCCTAGTCATGACTCTGGTCATATCTAGAATATATCACGATTGCTCTATACAAGTCGTGGAGATGGGGGGATGGGTAATAACCCAAGTTGCGGGTTACAAGACTCCGAGTGCTTCGCACTCTGGATTCGCCAAAAAAGGCAGATGAAAAGGTGTGCGGTTGCGCTACGCGCAACCGCTGTAGAGGTCTAAAACTATAGATTAGTCTAAAACGACAATCTTCACTATGTCCAATCGCTTTTAGCAAGTCATCAGTGATAGCATAAACACTAATTATTTCGTTGAGCATATTCCTATCCGTTTTTTCTTCTTGGAGAGGATTTTCCGCATGAATACTGACCTTATATACCTTATATATCAGCGCTTAGCCCTGGCGCTCGCATAACTAGCAACTTGGGTTAATAAATTCTAACTCCTAACTTCCAACTCCTAACTTCCAACTCCTAACTCCTAACTCTTCACTCCTAACTTCCAATCCAAAATTCTCCTGGGGTGCATAATCAAATTTATCTATCCCTAGTTAATTAATGTCATCACAAACAATGTAAATTAACTGCGGAGATATTAAACATGAATTTTATCAAATCTTTGATGATGTTCGGATTTATCTATTTAACGATTCTTTTCTGTATTAATAAAACAACAGCTAATCACTTTTTTGAATATGTAATTGCTGATTAACTATTAACAAATTAAAAAACTTCCTAATTCTCAAGTCTCTACATCAGGAATGTAGAGACTTAAAAAAAATACCTCAACTACATCTTTACTCAGCGTTCTCTGCGCGGCAGTTGCTACAACGGAGGGAGCCTCCCTTCGGGTTCATCAGTTTGATGGGACGGAAACCGACCCCATCAACTGATTCACCGCAACGCACTGCCTTGTCTAGTAAGGTTTTTTTTAATAATCATTATCCTCGCCAAAAATTCCAAAACCTCGAACTTCTATCTTTATCTTTCTCCTTTTCTTTATCTTCTAATATTTCCTGTACCTTCTTACTAGCTTTAACTGCTTCGCTATAATCTGGATTATATTTAATAGCGGTATCATAAGAAATTATTGCTTCTTGATATTGTTCCAAATTAACTAACGCATTACCTTTACTATACCAACTTTCTGCATGGTCTTTTTTGTAGCGAATTGCGCGATTATAAGCTAAAATTGCTTCCTGATATTTTTGTAAATTGTAAAGGGAATTCCCACGGTTATACCATACTTTAAAATCATTTTGCCGTACTGCAACAGCTTTATCATAAGCTGCAACGGCTTCTTCGTAACGTTGAATTTGATGCAATGCCCAACCTTGAGAGTATAATGCATCATAATTATTAGGTTGATATTTCAATACTTCTTTAAAAGATTCGATAGCTTCGGGATAACGTCGCAAACTTATCAGTATATTACCTCTGGATAACCAAGCTTGATAAAAATTCGGTTTATACTCTATTGCCCTAGAGTAAGCTTTAATAGCGTCGTTATTTCGATTCAAATTAACCAAAGCATTACCGCTATTGTACCAAGCTCGCTCGCTATTTGGATTTAACTGGAGAACTTTTTCATAAGTAGAAAGAGCATCTTCATAGCGTCTCAAACTATATAAAGCCCAAGCTTTGTTATACCAAGCTTGTTCATATTCTGGTTGTAATTCTACTGCTTTATCGTAGGATTTTATCGCTTCTTCATATCTTTTCAAATTACTTAAAGCCTCTCCCTTCCCATTCCAAACTTCAGGAGCTTCTGACTCTAATGTCAACGCTTTGTCAAAAGAGGAAATTGCTTCTTGAAATCGCTGCAATTTATTTAAAACAAAACCTCTACCACTCCACGATTCTTGGTAATCCGGCACAATTTGAATCGCTTTATCGTATGCTAAAAGTGCTTCTTGATAGGAATTCAATTCATACAAAACTTTACCTTTTCCATTCCATGCTTGAGCGTATTCCGGTTGAATTTCTATGGCTTTTTGGTAGTTAGAAAGTGCATCTTGATACCGCTGTAACTCATAGAATGTATTGGCTTTTTTATATAATTCACCAGCATTAGCAGAATTAATCGTATTAATAATAAATATCGATGCAGTTGCTCCAATTCCGGTTAACAGCATCGCTGTCAAAGCTTTAATAATAACATTCTTTACTTTTATCTTTTTTCGAGGCTTGGGTTTTGCAGGTAATGGTGCAATATTTAACACCATTGTGCGAGAAGATGGTTTATTTAGACTTTTTAAAGCCTGCAATGCTTGAGTAGCCGAACTATAACGCACTCTAAAATCATAACGTACCATTGTATCGACAATTTCCGCAAATTCCGGACTAACTGTAGCGTATTTTTGCCAGACTATTTCATTCGTATCGTCATCTTTTTCTAACTGTTCATTTGATAACCCCGTGATTGCACTAATAATTATTATCCCCAAAGCATAAATATCACTACTAAATCTTGGTTCACCCTGTGCTTGTTCGCTAGGAATGTATCCAGGAGTCCCAATCGCTACTGTAAATTTAGTTTGATTTGTGGTGGAAACAACTTGAGTCGTAATTTGTTTCACCGCACCAAAATCAATTAAAACTAATTTACCATCTTTCTCTTGTCTGAGAATATTTCGCGGATTAATATCCCGATGAATGACTTTTTGCTGATGGACAAATTCTAAAATTTCTAGTATCTCTTGTAAAAGGGAAATAACTTGGTCTTCACTTATGGGTTTTCCAGGTTTGATTTCTTCATTTAAATCATGACCTTGAATATATTCCTGTACCAAATAAAATTGTTGATTTTCCTCAAAATAAGCTAAAAGTTGGGGAATATGTTCGTGTCTCCCTAACTTATATAAAACTTTTGCTTCTGTATCAAATAAACGTCTTGCTGTTTCTAATGTAACAGGATCAGTTGCTTGAGGTTTAAGTTTTTTGACAACACATTTAGGTGAACCAGGTAAATGAGTATCGCAAGCTACAAAAGTTTCCCCAAATCCCCCTCCTCCCAAATTACTAATTATTTGGTATCTTCCAACAAGTGTATTTCCCAACATTTTTATCCAGTTAACAGTGAGCAGTAATCAGTGATCAGTTAATAGTTATTATTAGATTATTTTTCATCTCGTAACAGCTAAATCCTCACTGTTTCAATCTAAAATCTAATATTTAAAATCTAAAATTACTTTATGATACCAATTGGCGATAAAATTTTTCTTTCGACTAACAAAAAACCTTTAGTTGTTTGGTTTTTAATTGGAATAAATATTGCTTTATTTTTATGGGAAGTAAAATTAGAATTTGGTGGTGAATTAGCTAGTTTTGTGAATAACTGGGGGCTGATTCCCCAACAAATTACCACGGCTTTTAGTAGCGCAATAGCAGGAAATCCGGCAGCTTGGTTAATTGTTTTCTGGCGTTTGTTATCAATTCTTTCCGGGATGTTTATTCATGGTAGTTATAGCCAAATTGTCGGTAATTTAATATTTTTGTGGGTTTTTGGCAATACTTTGGAGAAAATCATTGGTAGTGGACGTTTTTTATTATTTTATCTATTTTGCGGATTTTTGACAGGGATAGTCCAAGTTTTTGCGGAACCTGGATTAACGGTACCTTTGATTGGTGCTAATGGTGCGATCGCATCTGTTTTAGGAGCCTATATTTATAAGTTCCCCAAAGTGAAAATAGACTCAATTCTACCACTGGTAATTTTGTATATCCCTGTAGAATTACCAGCTTTTTTCTATGCTTTTTGGTGGTTTGTACAACAATTATTTTACGGTATTGGTAGTTTAAATATTCCCGGTGGTGTCAATCCCATGGGTACGGGTTATCTAGCTCATGGTGTGGGTTTATTAATTGGTGTGGTTTGGATGGTAATAATGAAGCTTTGATGATTAAGGATTAAGTTTTGAAAAAAGAAGTCGGGTTTCTCTGATAAACCCGACTTCTCTTCGTGGGAAAAGAATTCGGGTTTTTACGATGATTGTCTTGCGTAAAAGATATTTAATCTAAAAACCCGACTTCTCTCTCAGATTAATCCAAAATCCAAAATCTAAAATCCAAAATAGAATAAAGGTGTGATGAATTCTCTTCTTTGCTTGTAGCCATGTCACAAACTGTATCTGAAATTAGTTTAACACCGCCCCCAACCCAATACGAACTACCCTATGATGATGGTGTCCCAATGGAAACTCAACGACATAAACTTCAGATGGATATGCTCATTGATACTTTATCACCGTGGTTGGCGACGCGAAATGATGGGTATGTGGGTGGCAATATGTTTGTGTATTTCAGCTTGACACAAATCAAAACCCAAGATTTCCGGGGACCTGATTTTTTTACGGTGTTAGGAGTACCGAAAAAAGAACGTCTTTCTTGGGTGGTTTGGGAAGAAGGAAAAGCACCCGATGTAGTTATTGAATTATTATCTGAAAGTACTGCTTTACGAGATAAAAATGATAAAAAATTAATTTATCAAAACCAGTTACGTGTACCTGAATATTATTGGTTTGACCCTTTTAATCCTGATGATTGGGCTGGTTTTTCTTTGCAACATGGAGTATATCAAACTATAACTGTAAATACTCAAAATCAATTAGTAAGTCAATCTTTAGGTTTAGCTTTAACACGTTGGCAAGGAATTTATAAAGGTATTGAAGCAATTTGGTTACGTTGGATAACACTAGAAGGTGAGTTATTACCAACTTCTGATGATATCGCCGAACAAGAAAGACAACGTGCCGAACAAGAAAGACAACGTGCCGAACAAGAAAGACAACGAGCAGAACTTGCAGAATCTCAATTAAGACAGGTTGCCATCAATCTATTGGAGCAAGGTATGACGGTAGAAGAAATCGCAAGATTAACGAGTTTATCAGTTTCTCAAATTGAAGAATGGAATAAAGGTAGATAAATATGGGTAAACTGATAATGCCAAATCTTCAGGGTAAACAAATAGGGCAAGTAATTACTACTCTTAGCGTTACCAATAGAATTGACCAAGTTTTAGCCTATCGAGGTTTTATTTCCCCTGAAGAAGTACGGACAATTATTTTAACTGATGTTTTAGTAGATACGGGAGCTACTTTATTATGTTTACCTTCTGCTGTAATTAATCAATTAGGTTTAGTTGAAGGAGGAGAAGCAAGGGTAGAAACAAGCGCTGGAGTTCAAAAGGGACGCATTTTTCGAGATGTTGATTTGTGTGTAGAAAATCGTCGAGGTACTTTTGATTGTTTAGAACTTACAGAGGTTTCCTTTGCTTTATTAGGTGTAACACCCATGGAAGTTTTAGGTTTGGAACCAGATTTGAAAAACCGTAAATTAAGAGTTTTACCGATGAATTCTGAGCAAACTTATCTGAGTATTTTATAAATTTTGGATTTAAAAACAGCTACGCTCGCAAAGAAGTTAGGTTTTGATGACAATTGTCTGGTATTAATTATATTATGTCCGGATGATTAGTTATTATTCCCTATTCCCTTTATTTTATAATTCGATAATAATATCATGGAAAATAAACAAGACCTTTACAACGACTGCCGCTCAGTTTTCGAGCAATTAAACAAGCTTAGGGAACATCATCCAAATGCTTGGAGAGTTATCAATAAGCGATTGATGGAAAAGGGTAGTACCACGCTTACCGATGCAGATGCTGCTCTTTTCTATGCTTTGGAAATAATTGAAGAAACAGACTTTCAAAAATAATAAGTAGCCATCATCAACTGCGTACACCTCCCCCCAAGCCTACTCCCTACTAAGAGCTCCCTTTCAAAGCGTGATTTCAACGCGGCGATTAATTTAAAAAATGCCCCCCATGATCAAATACGTGTGGCAAACGCGGAATTTACGCCTGCGGACAAGCTATCCGTCGTCGGACTGGGAAGAAACAGGAAGCAAACATCAAATCAAGTTATAGTTGAAGAGCTTTGCTTGTTTTGAGTAAGTTTTGTGTTGCACATAATATAAGAAAAAACCTCCCATAACCAGAGGTTTAATAATTTAGCGAAGACAATTTAAATTATTTAATTATTTAAATTATTTAGAACTGTGAGTGAGGTAAGAAGTCGGGTTTTTATAATCATTGTCTTGTGTTATGGATATTTATCTTAAAAACCCGACTTGCGTTAAATTAATCTAAAGGTACATTACTCGCTACCGCTAAAGCTCCTCCAATTGCAGAAAAGATTGCGGATACGACTGCTGTTCCAAATAACCACCAAGCGGCTGATGCTGCTGCTTTTCGGGTTTCTTCAGCTTGTTTTTGGGCTTGGTATTTAACTTCTTCCAAACGTCGCTGTGCTTCTTCTTGAATTCTTTCTGCTCTTCGCAATACTGTATTACGTGCATTCTCAATTTGATCGATGACTTTATTTGCGTCTTCCTCTGAAATATCATCGCGGGAACTCATCAACGCTACATAGGTATCCCGGTTGAAAGATGACAATCTACCCCGCAATGCGTCAAATCCGGCTTGAGGATCGTAAAACAGTTGACGAACATCACGCTTGATGCCGTCATAATTCAGTTCAGGACGTTCCAAGGAGTTGAGATAATTACGAATTCTCTCGAATATGCCATCTATTGTATCTTGAATCCGCCGCTGAATATTTCTAATTTGAGTCACAAATTGCTCGCGCACTGACATAATATTATCAGCAATTTGCTCCGCTTCTTCATTGCTCATATCTCCGCGAATTTGCAATAAAGCAACGATGGTAGAACGGTCAAATTTAGAAAGGCGATCGCCTAAACTATCCATTCCGACTCGTGGATCGTTCAATAATAAATTCAAATCGCGTTTGATACCTTCTGGATTGAGTTCTTGTTTCCCAGTTTGACGGAGGTATTCTTCTAAATATGTTTGGAAGTCTTGAACTCTTTCTTGGGTGCGAGTAACAAAACGACGCGGCGCACCGATGGTTTGACGAATTGATGATTGTACCGAATCAATGACTTGGTTAACTTCATCTTCGCTCAAATCTTGCCGTTGAGTCAGTAGTTTTACTAAAGTATCTCTATCAATTTGTGACAGTCTCCGACGTAATGCGATCGCGCCTTCTTGGGGATTTTCAAATAGTTTGTTGAAGTCTCGCTGAATACCTTCGGGATTAAGTTCCGATTTACCCGTGTTCCGCAGATAATCAGCAATTGTGGTGGTTACATGATCGTATTCTGCTTTGGCTTTATCGACAATTTGTCCTGGTGCATGACGAACGCTATTCCAAGATTGTTCGATAGCATCTATATTTTCATTGATTTGCTCTTCGGTCAAATCTTGACGTTGGTTGAGCAATTGTACCAAAGTATCGCGATCAAAACGCGCCAATCGCGCCTGAATTGCTGACATTCCCGCTTGGGGGTGTTGTAACAAAGTTTTCAATTCACCGCGAATCGCATCAGGATTAAGTTCTGATTTGCCAGTATTTCGCAGATATGATTCTAAATTCAACCATAAACTTTCTGCTTGATACTTGGCTTGATCTGCAAGCCCTTTAGACTCAATCAAAGCTTGGTCGCGCTGGTTTTCTAACTCATCAAGGATTGGGTCAATTTCTGCGGAATTAATATCATTACGCTGTACCAGTATCGAACGCATTTGTCCCCGGTCAAATCTAGACAAACGAATTGCCAACGTTTCATAATCTGCGTCGGAATCTGCCAAAATCGGCTTAAAATCCTGGTGCAAATGTTCCGCAGTAAAGTTTGATTTAGGATTTACTAACAAATAGCTTTCTACCCGACGCTGTAAATCTTGGATGATTTCTTTCTCTTCCTCAGCCCTTACTTGTACCAAGACACCTTTACGAACTGCTTCTAACCTGTCAGCGATTTTTTTAATTTCCCCTTGAGTTAATAAACCCCGCTGTTTGAGGATTTCTACAAAATCACTGCGATCGAGCTTTTCCAATTCCCGACGTACCGTACCTGGATCTGCTGCGGAATCGTAAATTACATCGCGGAATTCCTGCTCAACTTTATCGTTGCTCAACTGCCAAGCATAGGTATTATGCAGATAATTCTCAACATCAGCACGAACCGTACTGTAAGTCTGTGGGGTAGGAAGACCCATTTTATCTGCTTGTTCGGTGGCTTTATCTTTAGCTTTAGTAATGCTGCTGATAATCTTTTCTACATCCAAGTCGGAAAGGTCAGTTCTTCCCATGACTATACCAGCAAGACTAGTTAAAGCTTGTTGCATCGTTAACTGCAACGGACTCACCGATTGTTCTTGTACATCCCGAGTCTGTTGCTTCTGGGAACGCATTTCATTGATAACTCGGTCTAACTTAGCTTCGAGTTCATCAGTTTTACTCTGTCCTGGTGTCACAGTTTTTAGATAGTCAACTAATTCGCTCAAACCGTTTCCAGTACCGCCAGAACCACCTTGTTGAGAACCTACCGTCTGCTTCCAAACATCATATAATGTATCAGCAATGCGTCTAACTTCTTTCTTGGAAAGGTCAGTACGACTGCTAACTAATTCTACAAACTTTTGCTTATCAATGTTACGCAACTCCGCCGCACCTGCAACCGATTGCAGTGATGCATCTCTCAATAAACTTTCAAATTCTTTGCGTATAGACTGGACATCCAAATCTTTAGGACGCACCGTATCTAAATAATCTTCTAAATTTTCCCGGATACTTTCAGGATCAATCGCGCTACCTATCTCGTGACGCACTGCTGACGCTGCGGCTTCTGCTGTGGCTACTACTTGTCTATTAACAGCTTTTGCTCCCAGTGCAGCCATAGCGGTTCCCATTATCGCCTGGAATCCAGAAGTTGCAGTGTTCACAACATTTCCGATTAAGGAACCCACTGTAGTCGAACTAACCCACACCAGCAGACAAAAGTACGCAGCCCAAATTACTAAACCCAAAATTGCACCCAAACCTAAATCTAATGCCAGTAGGCTGAGTTTCACCGCAAGAAAACAAGCAATAAACAGGGAAAGTGTTACCGAAACCAGCGTCCCAATACCGACAGCGGTACCAATTTTACTAATTGTGCTACCTAAACTTCCATCTTGGTTGTTAGTATTATTATTATTATTTGAGTCCAAATCCGATGAATGACCCAAATAAGAAATACCAGCAGCCACCGCAAAATTTGTTAACACCAGTTGAATCGCGAAAGCTAAGATAATACCGGAAATCAAAGCGATAAAAAACCTCGGTCCGGAAAAAGCAACCGAAGCTTCTGCTGGCGTTAATCTTCCTGGTGGTTCTACTATAATCGGAGCCTGAGCTATCCAAGTTATAGACCTAGACAACAAGGGCATAATGTGCGTACTTTCAATCATCCTAATAACTTCCTCTAGGCTAACTTTTGGTGTGGGGAAAACAAAAACTGAAAATAATCACTTCATCAACTTTTTTGATTCATGCAATACCCAGCTCTTGAGCCTAGAATCAGGCAATATACACCTTTAAAGCATCTCTCTCTAGTGAGAAAAGTTGCTTCAACTACCTCCAGCGTTAGATAGAAGTTTTTTTGCAATCACCTACTACTTATAATTAATTAAGCAAGCTATTTTCTGTGTTGTACTTAAATAATTACAACTTTAAAGCCCTTTAAAAAGCCGTGAAAGGATAATACAGCTTATTTCTGTTTCATTACTCGCCATGGGATACACCTTCGGGTATCGGCTAAACCGCACCCGAACGTGAACGCCGATCGCAATCAACAAATTCCCATGGCTAAGCAACTGAAAAGTCATGCTTTGTTAACAAATTCGGTTCACAAAAGCTTTCTCACCATCTAATGGGATATTTCTCTGTATGAATAAATGTAAAGTATTTATTCCTTTAGGTAGAGACAGATTTTGTTACGAATCGTTACATTGGAGACAACAAACAAATTCAACCGCAAACAAATAATCACAAATAAATCACAAATAAAAATTATGGCAACTCCAACACAAACCGATTTACCACCAGTAGCACCAGCATATAACGGCAAAGACCGCAATGCTTTTCTTTTTGGCTTTAATCCTCAAGCAGAATTATGGAATGGACGTTTAGCAATGATTGGTTTTCTTGCTTACTTACTTTGGGATTTGGCTGGTTATAGCGTAGTCCGTGACGTACTTCACATTGTTGGATATTAAGCTACTTATAGCAACTGCAAAAGATTAAAGTGTAGCTTAGCAGTTTGAAAATAAATCGCAATATTTCATTTTGTAACCCAAAGTGAAATATTGTGATTTAATTATTTAATTATTTTTTAGCTATAGCATTATATAGCAATCCGAATTGAGATGTGAGAAAATACGTAGATTAAAAGTTAGGAATAGAGGTTACATTTAAATCACTCCTGGCGACTAAAAGTCGCACGGCAGTCGCTCATGGGGGAGACCCCCCCTTCTGCGCGCTGCCTTGGCTACACAGGCAAAACCCGGATGGTGCGCGGGTTGTTTTATAGAGTCCACGCAGGTGGACTTAGGAAGGTGTAGTAGCGGTTTTAACCGCCAGATTATACATAAATTTCTCACAAGTCATTTAGGATTGCTATATATAAAGCAATGGGTGGAATGGTCATCCCTCCCCGTCCGAATCTGCCTCATAAAGATGAAATATGCTGTAAATAAATAATAAATAAGTACTTAGGCAAAATAAATTGTATATTTGTCATTGCGAGTGGAACCTTAGCGAAGCGTCTCCCGGAGGGAGATAGTGGAACGACGCATTCACCCGGGTTAGTGCGGTTCATCGCAAGACTTTGGGATTGCTGAGTCCTGACGGACACGCTACGCGAACGCCCCTCGTGAGCAATGACACAAATAATTTTGCACACCCACTTATTAAAAATATATAAATTAACCGGGTTGATCAAAAATATGGTAAACCCGGTTATCCTTGTGAAGATTTGGCGACTAAATATTGCTGTTTTAAATGTAGTACATCAACTGGATTGGTAAATGTTGGTGTCGCAATTCACACAAATCTGCTAAAGAATGCTCTTGCAAAACTTTAAACAGTGCCTCAAGCCCATCTTGCCACACACCTTGAATTACCTTACCATCTACCGTTTCAGAAGTAGCATTGACACTAGGGAAAAGTGCTTCTTGTCCTTCGATGCAACTAAGTGCATCCAAAACAGTAATTTGACGAGGTTCCCGCGCCAAAACATATCCACCCTTAACGCCCCGCGTACTCTTGATTAAGCCACCGCGTCTCAGTGTGGCTAGCAATTGTTCTAAATATCTTTTTGGTATATTTTGAGCATCTGCTATTTGTTGAATTTGCAGAGGTTGACCACTCTCATAAGAACTTGCCAGTTCTAAAAGGGCTAGAAGCGCATATTGTAATTTACTTGACAGTTCCATAAGCACAATTCTGTAAATTCACATCTACAGCAACAAAGCAATTAACCGTAATTACACTTAATAACACCCAGTTGCAACCTAGACATACCATACTTTGTGGTGACTGGTTGATTTTACCTCAAAAACTTCTATCGATGACCGATCAAGTTAGAAATAATCCCAGAAAACCAATTGATCATAGAATCAACATATTATCTACCAATATAATGTAGATTATCCCTTGATATTTTACCCACTTCTGTGTAATCTGACCATAGTTAAAAAATACGAAAATTGCATCTAGTAACCGTAGATTGAGAAGGAGAAACAAAGAATGAGCTTATGGCAGCGTTTGCGAAGGTTATTAAAATTTGTCAATCAACACAAAGGCTTTAGATCAAACTCCTTGAAAAGCTTCCTATCTTTATTCTTAGTGGGAACAGTATTAAGCCTGGCGATCGCTGGTTGTAGTGGTAACGGAAACTCCCAAATCAGAACAGATGCAAACCTAGTATCTGCGAATAAAAAAGATGTCGCAATTACCCTAGTTTCTTTCACCGTCACCAGAGCAGCTTACGATCAAATAATTCCTAAGTTCAGGGAAAAGTGGAAAAAGGAACAGAATCAAAACGTTAGCATCAGAACCAGTTATGGTGCTTCAGGAAGTCAAACTCGTGGTGTGATTGATGGTTTACCAGCTGATATCGTTCACTTAGCACTAGCTCTAGACACCAGCAGGATTGAAGAAGCCGGGTTGATTCAACCAGGCTGGGAACAAGAAGTACCCAACAACGGTATTGTTACTAGTTCTGTTGCAGCCTTGGTAACACGAGAAGGAAATCCCAAAGACATTAACAATTGGGCAGATTTAGCTAAAGATGGAGTATCTTTTATCACTGCTGACCCCAAAACCTCTGGAGTAGCTCGATGGAATTTATTAGCTTTGTGGAACTCTGCTATCAAAGCCGGAGCCGATGAAACCAAAGCTACAGAATTTCTCGCGCAAGCTTATAGTAACGTACCAATTCTGACAAGAGATGCCCGTGAAGCAACGGATGCATTTTTCAAACAGGGTCAAGGTGATGCTTTAATTAACTATGAAAACGAGTTGATTCTGGCAGGGCAAAAGGGCGAAAAAATATCCTATTCAGTACCATTGGTCAATATTTCCATCGACAATCCCATTGCTGTAGTTGATAAAAACGTAGATAGACATGGCAACCGGGAAGTTACAGAAGCATTTTTGAAGTACTTATTTACACCAGAAGCCCAGGAAGAATTTGCTAAAGTGGGATTCCGTCCCGTCAATGAAAGTGTAGCTCAAAACAAGGAGTATAAAGAAAAGTATCCCGCAGTCCAGAACTTAGCGAAAGTTCAAGATTACGGTGGATGGGATGAAGTGCAGCAGAAATTCTTCGAGGATGGAGCAATTTTCGACCAAATTCAAGCTAAGAGAACAAAGTAAGTGGGCAAATTAAATATAAAACCTTACCCCTCTCCGATGCCTTGGAGAGGGGAAGGGGTGAGGTTTGATCTTACATTTAATTACGCCTAACTACTTAGTAGTTAATTTGATGAATTTTAACTTGTTCCTTGTAACAAGGTAAGGAACTAGGAAATAGATGTACAATCTAAAATTTAAAATCTAAAATTGAATGGCAATATCATCATCACCTAATCAAAGATTTCGGACTCGACAACCCGCTTGGCGGAAATATCTCCGTGCATTGATTGGAGACAGCTGGGCATGGCGAATTAGCTTTGTGTATTTAGCAGTAATGCTGATTATACCGATAGCTGCGATGTTTTTTAAAGCTGCGGAAGAATCCCCGGCTGATTTTTGGCGAATTGCTACCAGTCCAATCGCTCTGTCTGCTTACGATGTCACATTCACAACAGCCCTCGCGAGTGCATCAATCAATGGGGTGTTTGGAACTCTGTTAGCTTGGGTAATAGTTCGCTATGACTTTCCCTTAAAAAAGCTGATTGATGCTTCCATCGATTTACCATTTGCTCTACCAACAGCAGTAGCAGGTTTAACATTGGCGACTGTGTATAGCGAGAATGGTTGGATTGGTTCGTTATTTGTACCTTTTGGGATTAAAATATCCTTTACCCGTTTAGGTGTGGCAGTTGCCATGACGTTTATTTCCCTTTCCTTTGTGGTGCGGGCTGTACAACCTGTACTACAAGAAATGGAAAAAGAAATGGAGGAAGCTGCTTGGAGTTTGGGTGCGAATCAATTACAGACATTTATAAGAGTAATTTTACCGCCTTTATTGCCTGCAATTTTGACTGGTGTGGCTTTGGGATTTTCCCGTGCTGTCGGGGAGTTTGGTTCGACGGTAATTATTGCCTCGAATACGCCATTTGTGGATTTGATTGCGCCGATATTGATTTTCCAACGTTTGGAACAGTATGACTATACTGGTGCGACGGTTATCGGTGTTGTGATGCTGATAATTTCCTTGGTGTTATTACTTGCTATTAACCTTTTACAAGCTTGGGGAAGAAGATATGACCAAAAGTAGTTCTGAAAATAAATTGCAACAGAATCAACAGAAAAGTTGGGTTCCCAAAGTATTGATTGCGATCGCACTGCTTTATTTATCTTTGGTGATTTATATTCCCACTGCGAATGTATTTTTCCAAGCTTTTAAAAGTGGAGTGGGGCCATTTTTGGCTAACTTGACTGAACCAAATTTTCTCCATGCTGCTTGGTTGACTTTGATACTGGCATTAATTACTGTACCCGTGAATACCGTATTTGGTCTTTGTGCAGCTTGGGCGCTTACCCGTGGAAAAATTCCTGGTAGAGCTGTTATTTTGAGTGTGATTGACCTACCTTTTTCGATTTCACCTGTAGTTGTCGGCTTGATGATTGTGTTACTTTATGGACGCAATGGTTGGTTTGGTGCTTGGTTAGTAGAGAATGATATGAGAATTATTTTTGCTCTACCAGGAATGGTTTTAGCAACCGCTTTTGTCAGTATGCCCTTTGTCGCACGGGAAGTAATTCCGGTGTTAGATGAAATTGGTAAAGAACAAGAAGAAGCGGCACAAACCCTGGGTGCAAATGGCTGGCAAATTTTTTGGCGTGTGACAATTCCCAATGTCCGTTGGGGTTTATTGTACGGTGTACTGTTGACTAATGCTAGGGCTATGGGTGAGTTTGGTGCGGTTTCTGTAGTGTCAGGAAATATCGGTGGTCTAACTCAGAGTTTACCATTGTTTATTGAAGATGCTTACAAACAGTATCAAACGGAAGCTGCATTTTCAGCTGCGTTGATTTTGGCAATGTTAGCATTAGTAACGTTGGTAGTCAAAGAGATTCTGGAAAAGAAATCAGGACATTCTACTAAAAAAGTTTTGTAGAAGCGCAACACAGTTAACGCTCCCCAATAACACAATTACTTTTATTCAATCAAATTATTGAATATTTATTTCCTGTAAATCAGTTTGGATTTGTAAATCTTTGATTTTAGTGGTAGTTGTGCTGTTAATAAACGAGTCTGTGTTGCCTATTGCAGAATTGAGTTCCGAGTCAGCAGCTTTATCTAATTGAGCGACAAGCCGCTTTTTGCTGTTATATTCAGCTAATTTAACTTGAGCTTTAGCATAAGTAGGTGTATCTTTGGGAATCTTTTGCACAAAATCAATCGCATCATCAAACTTACCTAATTCTGCTTGGTTGTAAGCTTGTTGTAAAAGGAAAGTCGCTCTTACAAGCTGCTTTTGCTCGTATTCAGCAAACTTTTGTTGTACTAAGTTAGCATCATTCGATTCCCTGGGAATTTGACGGAGGAAATGTAAAGCACTATTAAAATCTTTTTCTGCGGCTTTTTCATAAGCTTTAGCAAGATATTCCTCTTTTTGTGCTTCAATAGAAATCTGGGCTTGCTTAACTAATCTATCTGTTTTTGTTTGCCAATATTCAATATTGGGAATATTCGCTGCACTAAGAATTACATCCGTCCAACGGCTTTCTTTAAAAGCTATTTTAGCAGCTTCGTATTTTTGGGCAGCAACTTGCCATTGCTGTTGCCATTCACCAATTGTAGCTTGAGCTTCTGGATAAACATTGCTATCTGAAGGAATAGATTTTGCCAGCGCGATCGCACTTTGTAAATCTCCCGATTCATATTCTTTCTTTGCTTGAGATAAAGCTTCATTTCCTTGAGATGCGGGAGTATGATTCACTATAGAATAAGCACCAAATCCGATAATCATCGAATTAGCAGCTAACCCAACTTTCATTCCCGTTAATAAAGGAGATGAACCTTTATTTTCAGATAACTTAGTATTTATCTTATAGCCATCATTTTGAGGATAATCGGAGAAAACACTATACTCTACATCAATAATTTGAGAACCTGCACCTGAAGGTATTTGCTTAAGAACTTGCAGTACATCTTTTGCAGTTTGAAAACGTTGTTGAGAGTCGTAACGAATCATTTTACTAATGACAGCAGCAAGATAATCACTAACTGCGGTATCTCGACTGCGCCATAATGTTTCATTATTTGATGGATGTTTTTTTAATTGTAGTGGTGTTAATCCTGTTAAAGCCTGAATAGCAATCATCCCCAAAGCATAAATATCGCTGTTTGGTTGAGTTTTACCAATAAATTGTTCTGGTGGGATATAACCCAAAGAAGTAACGGGAATTGTATAAATAGGTAATACTTCGTCTCCACCAAAATCAACTGGTTGGATGGAACCAAAATCAATTAATACTAATTTGCCATCTTTTGCACGTCTAATTAAATTTTCTGGCTTAACGTCGCAGTGAATTACACCTTGTGAATGAACGTATTCCAGAATATTTAAGACATCTTTTAAAAAGCCAACAACTGCATTTTCACCCCAGAAAAACTCTGGATTTTGATTCAGAGGTAATTCCGCACTCAAGGAATGTCCTTCAATAAATTCTTGTACCAAATAAAAACGTTCGTTTTCTTCAAAACAAGAAATTAACTGAGGAATTTGTTTGTGATTTCCCAAATGCTTGAGAGTACGAGTTTCCGTCAGAAAACGCAATCTCAAGTCTTGTAAGTAACTAGGTTGCGAACTTGTAACCTTGAGTTGCTTAACAACACGCTTGGGATTGTGTGGATGTTCGATATCCACTGAGATATATGTTTGTCCAAATACACCTGCACCTAAGCTTTGAACAATTTGGTAACGCTCTTGCAGTACCTTTCCAATCATGTAGTTAGTCATGAGATGGTTACTTAGTCACTCCATTATTTAGGTTTTCGGACAATACCTTCAATTTCCGGAATTCCTTATGAATAAATAACTTGAGGACGTTTAATCATTCATTTTTTCATCTCGATTTTACGGATTTTTACGTATTTATTTATCTTATGTTAATCTCAAACCCTTATCATGCACTGAGTACAAAATGTTCTCACTGTTTTTGAGTATAAGAATTATTTTTTACTAATGCCCTATGTCCGTAGAAGTATTTTTTGTAGTATATGTTTTTACGCGGCGGCAAAAAAGTTAGGAGGTTTGATTTACTGCCTGTTGCCCCCCAACCCTACCCCAACAAAATGGTAAATTAAATGTTGGCACAAGTACTTATGACTTTTTATCGGAATCATCATTAAAATAAACTAAGTTTAGCTAAGTAAAAAAAATGAAAATAACTAATATCCACGAAGCTAAGACTAATCTTTCTAAACTAATTGAAGCTGTTTTAGCAGGGGAAGAGGTGATTATTGCCAAAGCAGGAAAACCTGCAATTAGAATGATTCCCTATCAAGAAAAGAAAGAGCTGAGAATTCCTGGAGGATGGGAAGGTAAAGTCACAATGTCTGATGATTTTGATGATGAATTATCTCCTGAAATCCTTGCGGGTTTTACTGGGGAGGAATCAGTTTGAAATTCCTTCTCGATACTCATACTTTAATTTGGTGGTTAGCTAACGATAAAACTCTTTCTGAAAAAGCTAAAGAAGTGATAACAAATCCAGATAATTTCATCTTTGTTAGCGCTGCTTCTGCTTGGGAATAGCAATTAAAAAACAAATCGGTAAACTGAATGCTCCTGATGATTTAGAAGCACAAATTGAGCAAAAAGACTTTCATTCTTTAGCTATTAATATTTCTCACGCTGTTTATATAGAAAAATTACCATTAGACATCTGGTGGAAATTAATTATGCGTCATCCAGAAACCTTGTAGAGACGCGAAATTTCGCGTCTCTACATTCTTTTTCGGAGATGTCTATTGCATCATCACGATCCTTTTGACAGAATTATAATTGCTCAGGCAGTTTGTGAAAAGATGAAAATTATTTCGCGGGACAAAAAATTTGATGCTTATCCGGTAGATGTTATTAAAAGTTAATTTGCTATTTGTAAATACATTTACTAGTTATGTGATTAATTATGATGGGTTAGTAGCAGCTTTTATGGCTGTAAATTAAGAGCGTGCATCTCAACTACAAGCCATGATAATTAATGTGGTGAATTATTAACCCCATCCTCAAGTCATTTCCTGCAACACCTCACGAATAACTTCTGATGGTACTTCATCAGTAATTGTCACTGCACCAATCTGCGTTGGTAATATAAACCTTACTTTACCCGCCTTGACTTTCTTATCCAATTGCAACGACTCAATTATCTCTGCAATATCTAACCCTGCTGGTAATTTTGTTGGTAAACCCGCTTTTTCAATCAAGATATTTTGTCTTTGCACTTCCGAAGACTGCCACATTCCTAGTTTCGCGGCAATCTCTCCTGCTGCTACCATACCGATCGCAACTGCTTCACCGTGATTAACTACACTATAACCTGTCAAACTTTCTACAGCATGAGCAATGGTGTGTCCATAATTGAGAATTGCTCGTAATCCGGCTTCTTTCTCATCTTTACTAACTACATCAGCTTTTGCTTGACAAGAGCGAATTAATATATAGTCAATTAATGAGTTTTCTCCACCAGAAACAGGAGCCATCAAATATTCCATTTGATCAAGGCGAAGGCAATTTTCCATTTTTGCGAACAAATCAGCATCCCAAATCACTCCGTACTTAATTACTTCTGCCATTCCGGCACGTAATTCTCTTTCTGGCAGAGTTTTCAGCACTTCTGGATCAATTAATACTAAGCGCGGTTGATGAAAAGCACCAATCAAGTTTTTTCCCTGGGGATGGTTAACGCCAGTTTTACCGCCCACCGAAGCATCCACCATTGCTAAAAGTGAAGTCGGCACCTGTACAAAGTTAATTCCTCGCAGCCAAGTAGCCGCAGCGAAACCCGTCATATCCCCAATTACTCCGCCTCCCAAAGCTATCATTGTGGAAGAACGTTCTACGCGATTTTCCAGAGCCGTGCCGTATATTTTTTGTATCGAATCCAAATTTTTATACTGTTCGCCATCGGGCAAAATACAGCTACAGACATCGAAGCCAGAAGCTTTAAGGGAACTTAAAACTCTTTCTCCATAGTGTTTAAAAACCGTCGGGTTAGAAACTAATAATACCTTTTTCCCCAACTGCAAACGATTCATATAATCGCCGAGGTTATCCAAACTTCCCGGTGCGATCGCAATTTCGTAAGACGACAGCGGTAGATTTACACTAATTGTAGAAGACATTGCTTTACCCCATAAAAGCCCCCTTGGAGTATATATTGTATCTTAATTTGGTGGGATGG
>NZ_JADEWL010000297.1 GCF_015207665.1 Plectonema cf. radiosum LEGE 06105 | reverse complement strand
GGTAATAAGTAATAAATTCTTGCTCCTAACTGCTAACTGCTAACTCCTAACTGCTAACTGCTAACTCCTAACTGCTAACTGCTAACTCCTAACTCCCAACTCCTAACTCCTAACTCCCAACTCCCAACTCCTAACTCCCAACTCCCAACTCCCAACTCCCAACTCCCAACTCCCAACTCCTAACTCCTAACTCCCAACTCCCAACTCCCAACTCCCAACTCCTAACTCCTAACTCCTAACTCCTAACTCCCAACTCCTAACTCTCATACCCAATCCACAAAAAAAATAGGTTGGGTTTCCATCACGAGTAAACCCAACCTAATAGTTGTTTATTGAATTTTGTTTTTGGACATATTTTTGCTAAAATGGGGGGATTGGCATAATCGGCAGTCAATAATATGACTGCTGATTTATTATTCTTCTTTTTTACCGAAAACCATTTGTAAAAGCATTGGCTCTCCACCTACTTGATGATATTTATCTGCCCAAGCACGAATGATTTGATCCAATTCTTCTAGGGCTTGATCTATTCGTTCGGGTGAAATATCCATTTCTTCCAAAACTCGCATTGTATTGCGTTGTCTTTCCGACCACTCCCTCATCATGCGGAAAAATCGGGCAGTATCTTCCACCATAATGTAGGTACGCTCCTCGTCATCTGCTGTCGCGTAATAGGGACGAGTAAGAGCGTAGAAAGGCATTCCCCAAGGAGAATCAATCCGCGTCACCGTACTTGAATAAAGTAAACGACGCTTGATATGCTCCGCCAAAGCTTCACTTAAAGGCATTTGGTGTCCCGAAGGCATATCTTCTTGGGAACGTTTGTGGAGAAATTCAATTAACTCCAAAAATTCAAAAGAGGTAATTAACTGAGCATCAGGCAGGTTGGGCGGCAATTTTTGCTCAATTTGTCTTTTTTCTTCAGATGTCAGACTGGTGCCAGGAATACGCGAACGTCCAGGCTGCCAAGGAAATTTTTCCATCCATACATAAGGAAACTGAATCAAATAACGCGGTTCCTGAGAACCTAACATCTTCAACAGTTTTCCTTCTGTTAACGCTTGTCTAACTTCTTCGACAATGGCTTTTACCCGCTTCGGCTCTAAATGATGCAAATGACCAGTCATTCGCAGGTTTTGACCCTGTTCCAGATAAGTCATGTAAATTGCACATTTCGCAGCAGTTGCGGCTGCATCTAAAAATGCCCCATGTCTGTGCCCGCTAGTTCGCATGGCACTGAAAGCCAAATAAAGCATGATCTGATCCATCGCGCTGGGGCCAAGACGTTTGATCAGATCAGTATCGTTATGCATATTACAAACTGTTGAATAGCAGGTTAACAAAATTAATAATTGCAGGAAAGTAAGTAGTATACACCTTATAAGCAGGCTATGTGTTCACTTTAATTTATCTATTATGCGACAACTAAGGGTATTAATGGTAGTGATAAACCAAATTTTACCCGTATTTTTACAGAAAAAAGTTAAAACGAACTTTGTTCGTAAGATTGCTATCGCTTTTTTTATTAGTATCTTCACCAACTTATATATGGACACTAATTCAAGGTTGCTATACCCAAAACTGCCCGTACAAGTAGGTTTCGATTGACACGAAGTTTTCCACCTTGGAGCCAACCAGGTAAATGTGTCCTTTTTACATCCCCTGAAAAATGTATGTTAACAGCTTTTTACTGCAAATGTGGCTTTACTATATACAAGTAAGTAATTGGTTAGTTGACAGTTGACAGTTGACAGTTGGCAGTTGACAGTTAATTTCTCCCCATCACCCCATCCCCCCATC
>NZ_JADEWL010000121.1 GCF_015207665.1 Plectonema cf. radiosum LEGE 06105 | reverse complement strand
CACCCCATCTCCCCATCTCCCCATCTCCCTACTCCCTAGGATTTCATATGCCAATACTTATAAGCAGCGTAAGCAAAAGTCACAACTCCGGTGATGATGGCAGATTCATCAACCTCAAACTTGGGATGGTGTAATGGATAATTGACCTTTCGATCTGGGAAACCTACACCCAAACGAAACATCGAACCGGGGACTTTATCTAAATATATCGAAAAATCCTCAGCACCAAGAGAAGGTTCGGGTAAAACTTGAACGCGATCGCCACCCCATGCTTCTTCTGCTGCCGATTGCAATATTTGAGTCAGTGCGATATCATTTTGTACACTGGGTATTCCTTGACGATAATTGACTTGATATTTCGCATCATAAGTATCACAAACATTTTTAACGATATTTTCAATCCAGTTCGGTAACTCTGCACGGCTTTCTGGATGCAAAGAACGCACCGTTCCTAACAAGCGTACAGAATCGGCAATGATATTAGAAGCTCTACCACCATTAATCTGTCCGATACTCAATACTACCGGACGTAACGGATTCTGAGTACGGCTAATAGCTTGTTGCAATGTAGTAATTACTTGGGCAGCTATCCAGATAGCGTCTATTGCTTCATGAGGACGTGCGCCATGTCCCGATTCACCATTGATAATAATCTCTATATCGTCTGCGGCTGCGGTTAATGCACCATAACGTACACCAACAGAACCAGCAGGTATAGAAGGAAAAACGTGAACTCCTAAAATACCATCTATATTATCCATCGCTCCATCTGCAACCATCCAACTCGCACCTTGAGCAATTTCTTCCGCTGGCTGAAATAAAAACCGGATTTTACCCGTTATCTCTTGTGATATTTGAGACAAAATCATTGCTGCCCCCAAACCCACCGTAGTGTGGACATCATGACCACAAGCGTGCATAATTCCTTGATTACGAGAAGCAAAATCCAAGCTTGTTAGTTCCTGAATCGGTAGAGCATCCATATCAGTACGAATAGCTAAAATACGCTTATCCTTACCATTACCTTCAAGTTCCCCAATCACCCCAGTTTTACCGACATTTTCCTCTACGTGAATACCACTAGAAGACAAAACCCCAGCCACAAAAGCGGCTGTCTGGAACTCTTCACCACTGAGTTCTGGGTGAGAGTGAATATGACGACGAATTTCAATTAAACGCGGTGCTAATTCTGCTGCTAAATCTTTGATACGAGAAAGCATTGATTAATTATTTATGGGAACTTTTTTTCTATGATAAAGAAGTGTAAAACTGATTACTGTTAAAATTATACAAATTCTGTAGAGATTACTTGGTTGAAGGAATTGTCAAAAAGTTCTGACGCTCAGCACATAGGAAATGCGGGATTTAGAGGCGGAAATCCAAATGGATTTGGATGAGTTGGAGAAGTTGCCGGGATGATTGACATTTTTAGAAAACCGAAATCTTGTAGAGACGCAAACCCTTACATCTCTACATTCTTAGGTTTTTATTTATCTGTATTAACTTTTACCGCAACTAACCGCACCAATTCAATATCCACATCTAAAGACTCAGCGATTTGTTCTACAGTTGCACCCAAATTCAACATCAAAGGAACCGCTTCTAATTTCCCTTCTAATTTACCTTCTAATTTACCTTCTAATTTACCTTCTTGTTTACCTTCTTGTTTACCTTCTTGTTTAGCTTCTTGGTAAACTTTGGTTTGTTGTAACTCACTAAATCCAAACATTTGCTCGATCTCCTCTCGACTTTTTTGGGGAAATTTGTAGATGATGATGGTTTCTATTAATTCGAGAAATTCCCGT
The DNA here is from genome assembly GCF_015207665.1 of Plectonema cf. radiosum LEGE 06105. GTDB lineage: Bacteria > Cyanobacteriota > Cyanobacteriia > Cyanobacteriales > Nostocaceae > Rivularia > Rivularia radiosa_A. The sequence goes on along the minus strand of NZ_JADEWL010000121.1, from coordinate 18,766 downwards.
TGGGTTATTTCCGAGTCTATTTGTTGTTTAGCAAAGTCAATTAACTCTCTGGCTTTGGTGACAGCAGTAGATTCTGGCTCTACTACTAATTTAACAGTTCCAATCGCAATTGATGGTGATGCTGGGGAGTCAAGTTCATCCAGGTAGATGCGGGTAACTCGTCCAGATGTAAGTAATTCTATGTATCTTTCGGTTTCACCGGTGTCTATGTTGCGACTGGGATATACTACAACTCCACGCCAATTGTTGGTAAGTTGGGTTTTGTCAAGGTAAAGAAAGATTTCCGTAAATAAGCGAGAGTAGAATTTTTTATCGGGTTGAAATTGGACTTCGACGAAGTATATAGGAGATGCGGGGTTGCTTTTGGGGAGAAACACACCATCGATGCGGAAGGCTAATTGTTTGACTTCGACGGAGGAAAATTGGTAGGTATTGGCGGTTTCTGGGGGTTGGTTGATGAGTTCAAAGAAGATGCTGGGGAAGCTTTGGAATAAGCGGTAAAAGATGGTGTCGGTTTTCACGCTGGTTGGTATTGGGTTGGTTCGTGCAATTCTTGATTTTACAATTCAACTGGGTTTGTCCGACGAGAATGATACCATCCTCATTAAAAACAGATCAACCTTTTTGGAGGAGTTTGGGGGAGAATCCCCCAACTTAAGAGGTTTTCTTCCCAGCAGATAAAGCTTAAAGCAGTAAATTGTTAACTGATAACTGTTAAAGTAGCGTTACACGACCATCATCCCGTAAATACACACCGCGATCGCCACCGATACGCCATTCAGGACGTAATTCTACTTTCAAAGTCGCAAAATTCGGTTTGGAAAGGTTTGCTTTTAACGATAATCCGTTTTCATTCCAAAAAACCACTGATACATTTGGCTCTGTACCATTTCCCTGTTCTAATCGTACTTGCTGTCCCGGCTTTAAAGGAATTGGGTTAGTACTTAACGGTTTTTCAATATAAATTAAATTTGGTGTTCTGTTGAATACTTCCACTCGGATAGGTTTACCAGGTGTAAATTGAATCGGCTTGGCACCGCACTTAGAAGCACAGGTTCCGGCTATAGTAGAACTTGGGTTTTGTGTAAATCCTAATATCAGCGATGTTGTTATTAAGCTTGCAGATAATAATTTTGACATGACGGACTTGATTTATAGAAGTAAATTTGAATACTTCAGCCTAACACCGACTCAATTAACTTGAGTAGTAAATCGGTAAGAAATGATACTGTGATTCTAAATCAATTCTTCCTGCTTGACTCCCTTCCTCAACTGCTTACAATTCCAAATCCCAAATATCAACCAAAACGCCAAAATTGCCGATGTCAACAACAATACCGGAATTGAGCCATATCTGACAATCAAAGCAGGAGCAGCAGCCGTAAATAAACCTCCTCCTAAAATCGGTTCAAACAATAATTGTTTGTAAGCAAAACATTCAAAGGCTCCTGTACGGTTATCCGGGTCTACCATCCGTAATAATAAGATACCAGTAGCGGTAACTCCCATCGATTGACCAAAATCCCCTAAACCTCTTTCACTCGCATAAAAAGGAATGAGACGCGGCGCTAAAAACACGTATACGCAGAGATTCCAGGCAATACCCGCAAAAGACAATATTAATAAAGGAACAAAATTTGCACCTAAAGCCGTTAAAGAAATACTAGCCAGCGCCGTCACAATAGTTACATCTAAAGCCAATCCCCCGATACGTTCCATTAAAGGACGACTAACCATATAACTGCGATTTGTACGGACTAACAGCAACTGTACCAAAATCCCGCCAATCAGCGCCATTGGAAACAAAGGTACATAAGCAATTAACTTTAATCCATCTCCACTACCCCAGGTAATTGATTCAATAAAACCTAAAGCCTGTAGAATTAACCAGCCAATCGCCACAGCTAATCCCACAAAACCAAAATTAAGCGATATCGGATCAATTAGTAAATCGCGAAATAATCTATCTCTAGCGGCTATAATAGCTGGATGTTCTTCTGTATGAGTATGAATGCTATCTTGATTAATTCCCAAGTTGATCTGCTCATCTTGACGTTGTACTTGAATTCGTCCGGTACGTCGTCCCCAATCTATCAACCATGTACCGATGACAATTCCCGAAACCAACCCTACAGTTGCCAAAGTCAAAGATAAATCCGCAGCTTCGGGGAACCCTAACTCCTTGAAAGTACCAGCCATCCCCGCTGATGTACCGTGTCCCCCTTCAAAAGCAACTTCAATTAATGCAGCTGCAATGGGAGGTAAATTAAAAATCGGTGTTAATACTGTAATTCCTAGTATCAAACCAATGACGTATTGTCCCCATCCTAAAACTTGACCAAAAGCCGCTTGCGGTGAAGCTTGTTGCCAAATAGTTCCCCAACCGGGAATTAATTGTCCGAGAAATAAAGTTGCAAATACAATATTGATAAAGACTCCGGGAGATTTTGACCACACCATTAAAATTGGTTCGGGAAAGATTCCATTAATTAAAGGTGAATCAACACCAACGGTAGCTTTGATAACTGTACCCAAAGCACTCGGTCCCAATAATAAAGCAATTACACCCGCTACAACCGAACTGGGAATAAACAACGATTTTAAGATGCCGATACGCTGTCTGATCAAACGTCCCACAAGAATTAAAATAGCAATTAGAGTGTAAGCCCAGAATACGTCTATAAGTTGGAACATTATAATTAAGTAAGGAACATTTATTGTTATATATTTTTATCAGCCAGACCGCTCAAAATATTCAAATTATTACTATGACAATTTGCTTTACATAAAAAATAATTAGTATTAGTACTGTAAATCATCTAATTATTAATGATGAAAAATTTCCTATACAGATTAATTGGCATAGAAATCAACCAAGCTCCAGGAATGCTATTATTCGACTCAGTTGATGCGGCGAATAATATTGCTTTTATGTTACATGGTGATTGGGATGGTTGTAACGGTATTTTAGTAGATAAAGTTGATGAAATTGCAATTAATACTGCGGCAAATCTCATCGAAGCAAAATGGTGTTTTGCAGGTGCATCACAAGTTGTTTTAGATAGATTGACAACCGATAAACTTTTACATCGTTATGCAATTGGAGATAGAAATTTTATCAATGCTAATTTAAGGTGTGCGGAACTTTGTTCGCTTATTTTAAATGACGTTAACTTCAGTTACGCTAAATTGAATTTTGCTAATTTGAGTCAAACAAACTTGAGTAAAGCTAATTTTACCTCAGCAGATATTAGTCAAGCTAACTTAAGCCATGCTAACTTGAGTCAATCAATATTATTTAAAACAAACTTACAAAATGTCAACTTATCCCATGCAAATCTGAGAAATGCTAATTTAAATTATGCTTGCTTAAACAGCGCGAACCTTAGCGAAGCAGATTTGAGAGGAGCCAAATTATCTCATACAGATTTAAAAGGAGCTAATTTAGATGGAGCTTTGTTTTGAAAGTGAATATTCCTATTATTAAAACTGAGCGTTTAATTTTACGTGGATTTTATGAATCAGATTTAGATGCTTACGCCGAAATGTGCGCCGATACGGAAGTGATGCGCTACATCGGTACTGGTAAAGTTTTATCTCGTGCCGAATCTTGGCGTAGTATGGCTGCGATGATAGGTCATTGGTATTTGCGAGGCTATGGTTTATGGGCGGTTGAGGAACAGCAAAGCGGTGAAATGATTGGTAGAATTGGCTGTTGGAAACCCGAAGGTTGGATTGGCTTAGAAGTTGGTTGGACTTTACGAAGAGCTTTTTGGAAATGTGGTTTTGCAACAGAAGCTGGAAAAGCTGCGATGGATTTTGCTTTTACAAAATTGCAGCAATCTCACGTAATTAGTTTGATTCGTCCGGATAACGCAGCATCGAGAAGAGTCGCAGAAAAATTAGGAGAAAAATTGCAAGGAGAAACAGAACTTTTCGGTAGTCATGCAGTGATTTACGGGATTAGTCGGAACGAGTGGGGAAAAGTTAAGAGTTAAGAGTTAAAAGTTAGGAGTTATGAGTTAGGAGTTATGAATTTTAATATGCAGACCTTTGAGCTTTGACCTGTTGATAAGTTAGCATAATTGCAGATGCCACTAAAGTGCTATTATGACTCAAGCAGCAAATCAAATCCGCTGGACAACTGCCGATTTAGAAGTTCTAGCCGCTGACGAATGGAAACGTTATGAAATAATTGACGGAGAATTATTTGTGAGCCGCGCTCCACATATTCGTCACCAAGGTGTTGGTGGACGTATTTATGCTAATATCTTTAACTGGTCTGAAAAAACAAATTTAGGTCAGCCCTTTTTTACTCCCGGAATTATATTTTCCGATGCTGATAATGTTATTCCCGATGTAGTCTGGATTAGCAATGAAAGATTAGCGCAATTAGTTGATGAAGAAGGACATTTAACAGGTGCGCCGGAATTAATTGTCGAAGTTCTTTCTAAGGGAAATATCAATGAAAGACGTGACAAAGAAGCTAAGTTAAAACTTTATTCTCTTAAAGGAGTTAAGGAATATTGGATTGTAGATTGGCGATTACAACAAATAGAAGTTTACCGTCGTGAAAATACTCAGCTACTTTTAGTCGCAACGCTAATCGTAAATGATGAAATTACTTCACCGATTTTACCAGGATTTAATTGTAAAATTCAGCAGTTTTTTAATTAAACGTGAGTTCAATAGGATTAACCCACAATCATCATTCGTCGGGTTTTTAGGATAAATATCATAATTTGACACTCTCCGGTCTAAAGACACGGAGATTCTTGATTCAATGAGTCCACTTAGACTAGACCCCTTGCGGTATCTAACCAAGAGGTGGTTCTCTCCCCAAGCGTTACTTTCCGAGTGCCCCTCGGTAGTTGGATTATTCCAAAAATTTGTTTGATTTAAATTCTGAACGTCTAGTCCCCATGAAGATTTTACCTATTCCTGGGAAGGAACTAAAACTATGGAATAGAACCCCATATCTTCAGTTGTCAAGGTACAGATTGCCGCTAGGCAGTTGGGTTTTTATACAGGTTGGTTACCGTTCCTGTTAATAAAATCGTACCATAAATGACTGAGGCTTAAAAGCCTTTATGCAGTTTTCATCCCTGGACTAAAGTCACAGGGTTTTCAACCTTCCCTTTATAAGACAAACTTGATCAAACGCGACTTTTCACCCCAGGAAGGAGCGGGGAAAAGTTATGAGTTATGAGTTGTGGATTTTAACCTCTAACCTTTAACCTTTAACAGTTATCAGTTATCAGTTATCAGTTATCAGTTAAAAACTGTAAATCAATTGGGAGTCAGAGTCCCCCACTTCTAAAAGTGGTGTGTTTCAGTCGGGGTTAAATCCCCAACTGAAACCGTGATAACTGATAACTGTTGACTGTTCACTGATTTAACACTTTCACCCTTCAGAGAGATTACATCATCAATGATAACAGCGTAATGTTCAAAATAGACCTGATTTAATCAAAGGTGACAACAATGGCAAACCTCAAACAACAAAAATGTACTGCCTGTACTGGTGATTCACCTGCTGTAACTGAGGAAGAAATAAACCAACTCCAGCCAGATATTCCCGAATGGGATATTAAGGAAGAAAACGGCGAAAAACGTTTGGAAAGAGTTTTCAAGTTTCCCGACTTCAAGTCAGCTTTGAATTTTACCAACAAAATCGGCGAAGAAGCAGAAAATCAAGAACATCATCCAGCTTTACTCACCGAATATGGCAAAGTAACTGTCATGTGGTGGACTCATGCTATTCAAGGTTTACACCGCAATGATTTTATCATGGCAGCAAAAACAGATGAGATTGCCAACAAGTTGCATTAACTAAGTACAATTAACTAGTCACTGATAACTAATAATTGATTATGTCAAAAGCAATTTGGAATGGTGCAGTCATAGCCGAAAGCGATCAAACTATTGTTGTAGAAGGAAATCATTACTTTCCCGCAGACTCGATCGATAAACAGTATTTCAAGGAAAGTGATAAGCATACTGTTTGTCCCTGGAAAGGTACTGCTAACTATTATGATATTGAAGTTGACGGACAAGTTAATAAAGATGCTGCTTGGTATTATCCCAGTGCTAAAGAAAAAGCCAAACAAATTGAAGGTTATGTCGCTTTTTGGCGTGGTGTAAAGGTAGAAGCTTAAAATGGCATTGGTGAATCAAATATGAATTGATGATTTCACATTGTTTGAGACGTAGCCTATTACTACGTCTCTACAAGTTTTTAGGGGCATAATTCATTTACTTGAACGTTGCTAAATTAACGTGAGTTGAATGGAACTCACAGACAATCATACCTTGAGTCCGCAAACTACAGAAATCGGTTTTTTACATAAGTATTTGCAACAACAAAGAATTTTCATCAAAACCAGACTTCTCAACTCTTTTCCTGTAACTGTGTTAAGACGTATCTTCCCAAACATCGCTAGCAACAACTATATACTAAAATGATAATCGTTATCATGTATTAGTTATTGCTTTATGGGAAATAGATTTTTAACATAAATAATAATCATTATCATACAGGAGAAATTAGTGTTAGAAGTAGAGCATTTGGACGTAGATTACCGGGGTATAGTAGCGATAGAAGATGTAAGTTTTCGTGTTACTGAAGGACAGATGGTGGGTGTAATCGGTCCAAATGGAGCGGGGAAAAGCACTTTAGTCAAAGCAATACTGGGTTTAATTCCTTCCACATCTGGAATTGTGAAATTTCGTAACTATCCCGTCAAAAAGCAATTGAATTCGATTGCTTACGTACCTCAAAGAACCCAAGTAGACTGGGAATATCCGGTTACGGTGTTTTGGGTGGTAATGATGGCTCGTACAGTAAGCACGGGTTGGTTTCGTCAACCGAATCGTAAATCTCAAGAAATAGTTAAATCTGCGTTAGAGAGAGTGGGGATGTGGGAATTGCGTTCCCGTCAAATTGGTGAATTATCTGGGGGGCAGCAGCAGCGAGTATTTTTAGCTAGAGCGTTAGCACAGCAAGCGGATTTATTTTTTTTTGACGAGCCTTTTATTGGTGTTGATAAACGTACTGAAGATATTATGTTTGATATTTTCAATGAATTAAAGCGGGATGGTAAAATCTTAATTTTAATTACTCATGATTTGGGTGATACCTTAACTAAATGCGACTCTTTATTGTTGTTAAATAAACATATTATTGCCGAAGGTTCTCTTCAAGAAGTAATTACAAGTGAAAATATGCAACGTGCTTATGGGAGTAATCTTTTATTCTTAAATAGCCCAAAAAAATCAGCTTAACTAATCACTAATCACGGATTAAAAAGGATTACACGGATTACACGGATTTTAACTACCCATTACCAATTACCAATTACCCATTACCAATTACCAATTACCAATTACCAATTACCAATTACCAATTACCAATTACCAATTACCAACAATGTTAAATCTGCTTACAGAACCGCTGACTTTTGGCTTTATGCGAGATGCCTTATTTATTGCTACTAGCTTGGGTATTCTTTGCTCTGTTGTTGGTTCTTATTTGATAGTACAACGCCAAGGAATACTTGGTGATGTGATTGCTCATGCTGTATTACCCGGACTTGCGATCGCGATGTTTTTGGGTGTCGATATTTTTCTGGGTGCGTTTATATCGGGGACTTTCAGCACTTTTGTGATTGCTTGGATAGAATCACACTCTCGCGTTAAAGTTGATGCAGCAATGGCTCTGGTTTTTTCGGGTTTTTTAGCATTGGGTATCATGTTAATCAGCGTTCTTAAAAGTAGAGTTGATTTGCATCATTTTTTATTTGGCGATATTTTAGGGGTTACGGGAGATGATGTTTGGCGGACTTTAATTATTACAGTTATCACCTTAGTTTTAGTTAAAATTTGTTATAAAGAGTTGCTATTTTACACTTTTGACCCATTAGGCGCACAAGCAAGTGGACTACCAATAAATATAATTCAATTTGGTTTAACCGCAGCAATAACATTAACAATTATTGCTAGTATGCAGGCTGTGGGAGTGGTATTAGTAATTTCTTTATTAATTGGTCCTGGAGTTACAGCTTATTTATTAGTTAAAGAGCTACATCAAATGATGGTTTTAGGTTCGGTAATAGGTATTATTGGTAGTGTTGGTGGTTTATATATCAGTTATTATCAAAATGTACCTTCGGGAGCATCGATTGTATTAGTTATTTGCGGGTTATTTTTATTAACATTGTTATTCAGTCCTTCACAAGGTATATTAACTCGTTCAAAAACAAAGAAAAATCGTTCCGAAAAGGTTTTACAGCGAGTAAGTTCGGTGAAGCGTAAATGAGATTTTGGTTTTTCCTGATATGCCCCATCACCAAGTTAATTTTTTAAGGTTTGAAGCACCATTATTTTATTTATGGGGCAATAATTACGTAGCTTGCGTGGCGCGAATGCGCCATATTACGTAGCGAAGCGTCACCCGGAGGGTGATATTACGTAGCGAAGCGTCACCCGGAGGGTGATATTACGTTCGCGTAAGCGTCTCCCGAAGGGAGAAATTACGAATTATATTCACCTCTGCTTCGGAGACACTGGCGCGAACCTTTGGATAGGGTTGGGGGAAAAGGAACTTTTAACAGCTATACCCACATTTCTCACAAACAAGAAGGAAGTTGGAGTGAGTAGTAAGTACTGAGTAGTGGGAAAATCAATCCGTCACTCAACGCTTACCACTTACTTGTGAGAAATCCAGGTACATAACTGAGTAGTAAATATACAATTAATCAAGGCTTGCCTACTTATTTTATTAAAAACAAATAATTTCCCAATTAATCAAAGCATCTATATAGCAATCCTAAATTTCTGACAAATCAAATAGGATTGCTATAGTAGTAAACTTATTATGGAAAGGAATTTCCATATTCATCTCCTTGGGGGAAATTAGCATATTGACTAATACACCGGAAAACCCCGAATTAGAAAGTTTATTGCAATACATCAAAAGCAACCGTGGTTTTGATTTTATCGGCTACAAACGTGCTAGTTTAAGTCGTCGTATTTGCAAACGGATGCAAACAATTAGTGTGGAAAATTACGCTGAATATCTTGATTATTTGGAAGTACATCCAGACGAATTTGTTGAATTATTTAATACAATTTTAATTAATGTCACCACTTTCTTTCGGGAACCACAAGCTTGGGAATATATTGCAGCGGAAATTATTCCGGCTATTGTTAGTAATAAGAACCCAAGTAAACCAATTCGGATATGGACTGCTGGATGTGCTTCCGGAGAAGAAACCTACACCATCGCTATTTTGCTCGCGGAAACTTTGGGTATGGAACAATACTCGCAGCAAGTCAAAGTCTTTGCAACAGATGTTGACATGGAAGCTCTCAAACAGGCTCGTCACGCAAATTATACTACTAAACAAGTTGATAATGTCCCCGCGCCCATACTGGAAAAATATTTTGAACGAGTAAATAATCACTTCTGTGTTCAAAAAGAACTGCGTCGTGGGGTTATTTTCGGTCGTCACGATTTAGTGCAAGATGCGCCTATATCTAGAATAGACTTGCTGATATGTCGCAATACTTTAATGTATTTTAATAGCGAAACCCAAAGCAAAATTCTCGATCGCTTTCACTTTGCTTTGAATACCGGAGGTTTCTTGTTTTTGGGTAAAGCTGAAATGCTGTTTAGCCGTAACCATTTATTTTCACCAATAGATTTACGCAGAAGAGTGTTTAGCAAAATTTCTAATGGTAATTTTCGTCAAATGCTTATGGGCATGGGTTACTCAGTTAATAATCAACAACAAATTCCCGAAGCTGTAGATAGAAACCACATTTATGAATCCATATTCGAGACAGATCCAGTAGCTCACATCATCGTAGACCTTAACAGTACCCTGATTTTGGCTAATGCAAAAGCCCGTACCATATTAAACATTAATCCCAAAGATATCGGTCGTCCTTTACAAGATTTAGAAATTTCCTATCGCCCCGTAGAATTGCGATCGCGAATCGACCAAGTTCATAGCAATCGACGAGCTATTTCTTTAAAAGACATAGAATGGTCAAATTCCGACCGTGAAATCAAATATTTCGATGTAGAAATTATGCCGTTGCTGCATGATAATACTAATGAATTACTTGGTGTTAAAATTATCTTTACTGATGTTACTCGTTTTAAGCATTTGCAACAAGAATTAATCCATGCTAACCAAGAATTAGAAACGGCTTATGAAGAGCTGCAATCCACTAACGAAGAATTAGAAACTACTAACGAAGAACTTCAATCCACCGTGGAAGAATTAGAAACTACTAACGAAGAACTGCAATCAACCAACGAAGAATTGGAGACAATGAACGAAGAACTGCAATCAACCAACGAAGAATTGCAGACAATGAACGAGGAAATGCGCGAAAACAGCGATGAACTCAATCGTGTTAACTGTTTTTTAGAATCTATTTTGACAAGTATACGTTCTGGAGTAATTGTTCTGAGTCCGGAACTACATATTTTAATTTGGAACCGTAAAGCAGAAGACTTATGGGGATTGCGGTTTGAGGAAGTTTTCTCTGAGCATTTTATGAGTTTAGATATCGGTTTACCTATTGAAAAACTTAGACAGCCATTAAGAGCAATTATTAATAGAGAGATTGGATATCATGAATTGACACTAAATGCAAGAAACCGTAGAGGTAAATTAATTGAATGTCATATAATTTTGACTCCGCTAGTAAATTCAACACCGGATATTCAAGGAGCAATTTTATTAATGGAAGAATGTAAACCAGAAGGTAAAGATAGTTAACGGAGTTAATATTTTGGATGTTTCATATTATATTAATCATAACAAAACAATCATGTAGAGACGTAGCAATGCTACGTCTCTCAGTATTTTGATCCCCATCAAAAATTGATTAAAAAAGTATTTGTAGTTAAGAATTGGGGCTACCATAGTTAAGAGTGATTAATTTTATGTTCAGTATTCAGATAGAAGTATACTGAACAAATAAGCAATAAGATAGATACAAGATTCTAACCAAAAGATATAATCTCATATTTGGGCTTTGATATTTAGAATTTATTGCAATTAGACAGAGGTATTTTATGAACTTTGAACAATTCATCAGAAAAATAGAAGGAGTTCGTCAGCAAACAGATTTACTACACTGTTCCGTGAATCAAACACCTCAGCAGCAGCAACAATTGTTAATGCAAGCTGTAGAACAATTAAATGTTAGTTTAGAAGAACTTCACGTAGCAGAAGAAGAATTACTTCAACAAAACGAGCAATTAGTAGAATATCAACAAGAAATAGAAAAAGAACGTCAGCGCTACCAGGAATTGTTTGATTTTGCTCCTGATGGCTACCTTGTGACAGATATTCATGGAAAAATCCTCGAAGCTAACCAAGCAGCATTGCAATTATTTGGAATTGAGAAATTTAGACTCGTTGGTAAACTTTTGATAGTCTTCGTTCCTCAAGAAACACGTCGAGAATTTCGCCAGAAACTCAGCCAATTATGCAAACAAGGAGAATTCAAAGATTGGGAAATTTGTTTGCAAAACCATCATCAAATGTTATTTGATTGTCAAATTAGCACTAGTACCATAAACGATAAAGGTAACTGCATTGGTATACGCTGGTTATTACGAAATATTAGCGATCGCAAACAAGCAGAAGCTAAAATACGCTGTGTGGAAATGCAAAACTTCAAATTACAAGAAGCAGCAAAATTAAAATCGCAAATTGTCACAGTTCTATCCCATGAATTGCGTACACCTTTAAATGCTATTTTAGGATTTTCCGACATACTTTTACGGTTAAACAAAAATCAGTTTAATCCCCAGTCCGTAAAGATGGTAGAAACAATTATCAGAAATGGCAAACAGCTATTAAAATTAATTAATAATATGCTAGATTTTGCTAAATTAGAAGAAGGTAAATTTAGTCTTAATCTCCAATATTTTAATATCAAAGAGTTAATCAGGTTAATCACAGACGATTTACGTTTTTTTGCCAATCAGAAAAACATTAATTTAGATGTTAATATCAATATTCAAAACGTAAAAGTTTTTAATGACCCCATTCGTATTCAACAATTATTAACCAACTTAATTTCCAACGCAATTAAATTTACAGAAACTGGTAGCGTATTCATTGAACTACAAGAATTAGACGAAGACAAAATTATCATCATAGTAAAAGATACAGGTATCGGAATTTCAGAAAATGATTTAAAATACATTTTCCAAGCATTTCGGCAAGTCAATCAAACTAAAAGTCGTTGCTATCAAGGAACGGGATTAGGATTAGCAATAGTCAAAGATTTACTAAACTTAATGGGAGGAACTATTACTGTAGAAAGTCAACTTGGTGAAGGTTCAATTTTTCGTATACAGCTACCCAGAGAAATCAAATCATTAAAAAACGAAAAATTTTCACCCGGAGGGTGAAAATTTTTATTTTTCATTGTTCGTTGATAACTGCTTCTGCTATTCTCAATTTAGCAGAGCGAGCGCGGGGATTAGTAGAAATTTCTTCCTCTTGAGCGGTAATCGGCTTTTTTGTCAAAATTTTCAACAATAATGAATCTTTAAAAGCGTGTTTAACTATCCTATCTTCTAAACTGTGAAAACTAATAATTGCAAATTTTCCACCTGCAACAAGTGCATTTGGTGCTTTTTCTAAAAGAGTTTCTAAAGATTTTAATTCATCATTTACAGCAATTCGTAAACCTTGAAAAACGCGAGTTGCGGGATGAATTCTGCCATATCGATACTTTCGAGGAACGCAATAAGATATCGTTTCAGCTAACTGAGTTGTAGTAGAAAACGGACGCTGTTCTACAATACGTCTAGCAATCCGTCGTGATAGCCTTTCTTCACCATATTTAAAGAAAATATTCGCCAATTCCACCTCATCATAATGATTTATCACCTCAGCAGCAGTTAAAGATTGTCTTCGATCCATCCGCATATCCAATTGAGCTTCGTAACGAAAACTAAAACCCCTTTCCGGATTATCCAAATGGTAAGAACTAACACCCAAATCTGCAAGAATACCGTCAAAAGTATGACGTGGAAACTCGTATGCGGCGAAATTACTGCGGATAAATTCTACACGGTTTCCATACTCAGCTAAATTATTTTTTGCTGCCGTTAAAGCATCTTCATCTTGATCGAGTGCAGTTATTCGCGTATCTGGTGCAGCTTCTAAGATTAAACGAGAATGTCCTCCACCACCAACAGTTGTATCTAAATAATGACCATTACTACGTATCACCAAACCTGTAATTATCTCCTTTCCTAAAACGGGAATGTGTGAAAAAGTAGGTGTTTCGATATTAGGTGGTGTTGGCGATTCATTTATCATGGACATTTGCATCTGACTCTGATTTTTCAATTTCCGAAGGACGGTTGGGAAATTCAACAAGAAGTACATATTATCACAAGAAACACGCGGAAAGCGGGAAGCCCAATGTATGCACGACTTGGGAGGGAAGCGACACGGGTGGTTTTAACCACCGTGGTTTTTTAACTATGCATAAGTCATTCGACTATAAGTTTCTGTGTAATAATGAAATTCTTCTTAAAAGGACTTTCATTATTAGACAACGGTTTGTAACCATTGGCGGGTTTGATGTTCATGGTGGGTATATTAAATTACGCCGAGCGGTACTGGTACAGGACTTACGCAAGTGTCACAATCAGTGGTTGGTGCGTGACACCACAACCCTTATTACTACGTTCAGAATTTCTAATGTACAGCACCCTACAAGAAAATATGCCTTTTTGCTAAGTCCTATGGTATTTTGGATCATTTTTAATCATAGTTAAAAATCGGATAATTGTTTCACAAAAAATATAGTTTTTTCGTTTGATTTGTTACTAAAATAATTATTAATTTATTGTATAAAGCTGATGAATCGTTAGTTTTGATAATACAATAGATATTTTGTGAAATAAACAGGATGTTACTAGTCACTTGACAAAAAAATTAGCTTGAAGTAACCTTTCCATATATTGGAAATACCTGTACTTAATAATGTAGGTAAAACAATTTCCGGTTTATATCTCAACACCTAGAAAGTCGTAAAATTTGTATCTACCTAATTATTAGTGATGAAATAAGAAACAAAATATTCCTATTTGAGGTTTGTAATATTACCTTATTTATTAGTTTGTTTAGGTTAATATAATTAATTGATTGCGGATTAAAAAAAAAAGGAACAAGATTTCTTTTTTATAGTCTGTGTTGTCTAATCATCAGTAAAAAGTAACTTTAAAGGATGATATTCGCTGTCCAATACCCTGAGATTTAAGCTAATTTGGGTAAGTTAGAAAGCAGTAGTCAAAACCTGTCAGTAACCCAACCCTAAAGGGATTGGGCTTGTAAGAGCAATCAAGCAAGCCATGCTGACCAGACCACCTAGCAATAGGTAGCCGTTATTTGAGTCACGACACCCTGTGGATGCGAAGCTAGTCCCCTGCTCTGTCGCTTGTGATTAAACAGTTCCAAGGTCACTGGAACAGTGTTGCAAGCCCAACAAGCTCTTATAACAGGTCGAAGCTAACATTACTCCCGCAAGGGAAGGCTCTACGGAGCAAAACCGTTATGCGTACAGGGTTGTTGATTTGAAACAGTAATTGTCCTGTTGAAAGTACATCACAAAAGTACCCCAGATTAAACAACCCCAAGGCGGTAATGGTGCAAATATGATGCGGTGACTAAAGTCACCCGTGTCGCTTTCCTCTCAGGTCTGAAGACTCTGAGTTTCCCACTTGCCGCGTGTTTCTTATGAAAATCTGCCAGAATCCCGACTGTTCTAATCCTTTTAATGTGAGTGGTAATCGGTTTTGCGTTGGTTGTGGTGCGAATAATTTTGGTAATCTATTAAGAGACCGTTACCGTGTCAAAAGGTTATTGGGTACGGGTGGGTTTGGTAGAACTTATGAAGCACAAGATTTAGATCGACTTGAGGCTGCTTGTGTTGTAAAGCAGTTTATCAGAGAATCCCAGGGAACAACAGCCCGTGCAAAAGCAGCCCAACTTTTTCGTCAGGAAGCCAAGCGTTTATTTGAATTGGGGGAAAATCATTCCCAAATTCCCCGTTTGGTGGCTTATTTTGAACAAGGTACCTGTATGTATTTGGTGCAGGAGTTTATTGATGGGGATAATTTATATCAAGAGTTACAACGACAAGCTTTCAGCGAAACCCAAATTTGGCAAGTTTTAACTGATTTACTTCCGGTTTTGGAATTTATCCATCAACGACAGGTAATACATCGTGATATTAAACCCGAAAATATTATCCGTCGTGCTAGTGATGGTAAATTAGTTTTGATTGACTTTGGTGGTGCCAAACAAGTTACACAAAATAATTTAGCGCAGAAGGGTACGGGAATTTACACCCTCGGTTATGCCGCAGCAGAACAAATGGCGGGTTATGCTTGTGCAGCTAGCGATTTATATGCTTTGGGTGCAACCTGCGTGCGGTTGCTAACTGGTTGTTTGGTGAAACACGATGAAAATGGAAATGTTTATGACCCAATTTATGACCCAATTAATGGAAAATGGTTATGGCAAGAATATTTAGCAACCGTTAACATTACGGTTAGTCATAAGTTGACGCGAATTTTAAATAAGTTACTCAAGCATTTTGTTCGGGAGAGGTATCAATCGGCGGCAGATGTGCTGTTAGATGTCAAGGATACTTTATTATATGATGCCACTCATGTAAGTGTTGCTAATGGGACTAATTTTTCCCTATCGGCAGAAAATCAAGCATATCCCTTACAAAAGTTTGAATTTGACACGATTACTGTAGATAAATACGCTAACATTGTCAATCGCGATCGCCATCAAGCAGAATATTTTGTGGAAGGGTTGGATAATGGCATAAATCTGGAAATGGTGTACCTTTGTGGTGGCACTTTTATGATGGGTTCACCAGAATTTCAAGGTTATGATAGCGAACATCCCCAACATTTTGTGACTATCAAGCCTTTATTTATGAGTAAGTTTGCAATTACTCAAGCACAATGGTTAGTAGTTGCGAAATTACCCCAAGTAAAACATCCATTAAATCCAGAGCCATCCTATTTTAAAGGTGATTCGCACCCTGTAGAACAAATATCTTGGCATGAAGCGGTGGAATTTTGCGTCAGGTTATCCAAATATACCGGAAAAGAATACCGTCTACCCAGCGAAGCAGAATGGGAATATGCTTGTCGTGGGAACACAATTACACCTTTCCATTTCGGAGATACCATCAGTTCCGATTTAGTCAACCATGATGGAAATTACACCTATGCTTTAGCACCCAAAGGTAAATATCGTCAAGGGACTACACCCGTGGGAAGTTTTCCTCCCAACGCTTTGGGATTGTATGATATGCACGGCAATGTGTGGGAATGGTGCGCGGATTCATGGCACGATAGTTATCATAACGCTCCCTGCGACGGTAGAGTTTGGCACGAAGAGGGGGATAATAATTTACGAGTCATGCGCGGCGGTTCTTGGTTTAATGTACCCCGGTTTTGTCGTAGTGCATTACGTTATAAAGGTGAATCAACCTTGCGGGATATTTTTATTGGTTTAAGAGTTGTCACAAATGCATAAATCGAAAAAGTCAAAGAAGTCGGGTTTTGATACAGTGGACAGTTGACAGTGGAGAGTTGACAGTTGATTGCCTACTCCCTACTCCCTGTTTACTGATTTTTACAATTTCGTCCCACACTCCGGACAGAAATTATTTATAGAAATATTCTTCGCACCACAATTACTACAATAAATTGGTTCCGAATCGGCTTTCGGAGGCTGTTTAGCTAAACCAACCATTTGAGCATTGCTTTTACCAGGTCCCACCATAGGATAGCAGTTTTCATCCCTGGTGACACGAGCATTTACAACAACTGGACCCTCATGAGCTATCATTTCAGCTATGGCATCTTTAAGCTGTTCTCGCTTTTCAATTACCATACCCTTGATGCCGTAAGCTTGACAAAGCAATTCAATATCTGGCATTCCTACTTCCATATTAGAACTAGAATACCGTTCCCCGAAAAACGCTTGCTGCCACTGACGTACCATTCCTTGCCAACCGTTATTAATAATTACAGTCTTGACATTTATCCCGTATTGTGCAAGCGTTCCCAATTCTTGTAAATTCATTTGAAAGCTAGCATCACCGCTGATACAGATAACTTCTTCGTCGGGAAACGCGACTTTTGCACCCATGGCAGCCGGAACACCAAAACCCATTGTTCCTAAACCAGCACTAGAAATCCAGCGACGGGGGCCATTTTTGAGAAATTGCGCCGACCACATTTGATGTTGTCCGACATCCGTAGTGTAGAAAGCGTAGGGTGCTTGACGAGCAATTTCGGTAATCACTTCTTGGGGGGAAATACTATCCGCGTACTGCGGTACTACCAAAGGATAATCTTCCTTCCAGCGGTTAATTAAATTCAACCATTCTTGAGTTTGTTGTGGTGGTTGGTTGATATTTCTTTCCTTACATCGACGCAGCAATTCAGTTAAAACTCTCTTGACATCGCCAACAATTGGTACTTCTGGAATGCGGTTTTTACCTACTTCTGCCGGGTCGATATCAATGTGAATTACCTTAGCACGAGAAGCGAATTCATCTAACTTGCCCGTAACGCGATCGTCAAATCTGGCTCCGACGCAAATCAATAAATCGCAATCCGTCACCGCAAAATTTGCATATGCTGTACCATGCATTCCCAGCATTCCCAAGGCAAGGGGATGATGTTCATCAAAAGCACCGATACCCATTAACGTGGTAGTAACAGGAATCGCGAATAATTCGGCTAACTGTTGAATTTCCCCATGAGCAGCAGAACTAATTGCCCCACCACCGACATAGAGTAAAGGACGACGACTTTCGCGAATTAATTGAATTGCGGCATTAATTTGCCGGGGATTTCCCTTCACCGTAGGACGATATCCCGGTAATTTTACTGAACCAGGTTCTATAGGAGTGTAATCAAATTCTTCAAGAGCGACATCTTTGGGAACATCAATTAAAACAGGTCCCGGACGACCAGTACTAGCCACATGAAAAGCTTCCGCCACAATTCGCGCCATATCTTTAGGGTCGCGCACTACATAGGAATGCTTAACAATGGGTAGTGTAATTCCGTAAATATCAGTTTCTTGAAACGCATCCGTACCAATAGCCGCTCGCGTCACCTGTCCCGTAACAACAACCATCGGGATCGAATCCATATGAGCCGTAGCAATACCAGTAACTAAATTAGTTGCACCGGGACCAGAAGTACCAAAACAAACACCAACTCTACCAGTAGCACGAGCGTAACCATCAGCAGCGTGGGCTGCACCCTGCTCGTGTCTGACTAAAATGTGCTTAACGCCACCGCTCGCTTCATCTTTATATAAATCATCGTAAATAGGTAAAATAGCACCGCCGGGATATCCGAAAATATATTCAACCCCGTGACGTTTGAGGCTGTCAATTAACGCAAAACCGCCCGATGCACGTTTAGGAAAAGTGTTTGATTCGGGAATAGAAATTTGGGAAGAGGTAGATCCAACTTGTGGAACACTGATTTGGGAAGGGGAAGACACGGCAAACCTCAGTGATTGGCTAATTTAACGTAAAAACGTAAAAACGTAAAATTTTGTAGCTAAAACTTCATTTTAATACTGTATGCATAACTTTTGCTTTAAATCAAGGAGTTAGGAGTTTGGAGTTTGGAGTTAATAATTTTCTCTCCCCATCCCCCCATCCC
>NZ_JADEWL010000120.1 GCF_015207665.1 Plectonema cf. radiosum LEGE 06105 | reverse complement strand
GGGGAGAGAAATTATAATCTTTAACCTTTGACCTTTAACCTTTAACTATAAATCTTTATGAAGAAAAGGTTTAGCATTTTCACCAGTGTAGCTACTCGCAATATGACCGTTACCTGTCATTTTATATTTATAGGTTACTAAACCTTCTAAACCAACTGGTCCCCTGGGTGGTATTTGTTGGGTGCTAATTCCAACTTCTGCACCGAATCCGTAACGGAAACCATCTGCAAAACGGGTGGAACAATTATGATAAACACCGGCTGCATTTACTAAGGATAAAAAAGTTTCTGCTGCTTCTATATCTTCTGTAATAATTGCATCGGTATGTTTGGAACCGTATTCGTTGATGTGGTTTATGGCTTCGGGTAAAGAATCAACAATTTTAATTGACAAAATCAAATCGCTGTATTCTGTTTCCCAATCTGTTTCTGTTGCTGGTAAAATTTTGGATAAAATTGATTGAGTTGCTGTATCTCCTCTCAATTCTACCTTTAATTTTTGCAGAGCTTCGGCTACTTGTGGGAGAAAACTTGATGCAATTTCTTGATGAACTAATAAAGTTTCAATGGCATTACAAGCGGCAGGATAGTGAGTTTTTGCATCCACTGTAATATTTACAGCTTTGTCAATATCTGCGGCTTGATCAATATATAAATGGCAAATTCCCTCAGCGTGTCCTAATACTGCAATTGAGGTATTTTGCTGTACAAATTTTACAAAAGAATTAGAACCTCTAGGAATAATTAAATCTACATATTTATCTAACTTCAAAAGTTCTAAAGTTTCTTCTCTGGTAGTTAATAATTGTACCGCATCAGGGTCAACTGTAGTTTGAGATAATCCTTGTTTGATAGCTTTGACTATTGCTTCACAAGAACGAATTGCTTCCTTTCCACCTTTAAGAATTACACCATTTCCCGATTTTATCGCTAGAGATGCAATTTGTATCGCCGCTTCCGGACGTGCTTCAAAAATTACCCCTAAAACCCCCAAAGGACAAGTGACACGCTTGAGGATTAAATCACTATCTAATTTACGGTGAATTTGAACGCTACCAACTGGGTCGGGAAGTTTACCAATATCCTTTACACCAGCGATATTATCTCTTAATTTATGTTCGTCCAACTCCAACCGTTTGTAAAGTGGCTTGGCAATTCCCTCCTTTGCAGCAGCTTCACAATCAATCATGTTTGCTTGAATTATCTCATCTTGTGCCGATAGTAACGCACTAGCAATCGCTTTAATTGCTTCATTTCTCGCAGCTGTAGATAAAACCCCTAGCTTCATAGCTGCAAGTCGAGTTTGTTTTGCGATCGCAATTAAACCAAAAGAATCATGATTTTCTGCTGTCATGGTAGATATTGCCCAAAAATGCAGTCTTACTTTTATCCTAACTGCAAATGGCAAAGATGAAGATAATAATTTGTTTCTTCTTCCCAAGTAGATGTATTAACTAAATTAATATCAGGTTTTAAAAATGATTGATACATCTAAATATAGAATATCGAAATCCTCTAATATCATATCCGGTTAAACACTTGTAATAAAGTTGGTTCGGCAACAATCAACAATTACCAATTACCAATTACCAATTACCAATTACCAATTACCAATACATCTATATACAGATAAAATCACAATGCGTATTATTACTTCTATTTTCTCAAACTGTAAAGCTAAATTAAAATAAACGCAGAATCAAAGATTCATCTGTACTAATAGGTATTTTTCTCTATTAAAAATATTTTACTCATCATCCGGAATACTCGAATTCGCTTGTGTAGCTTTTTCTATCAAAATAAATATTGTAATTCGTTTTTTAAAAACTTTGATATCTTTTCAATTCCAGCAATTCTCAACTCAATACAAATACTGATTCTAACCACCATGACTTCTACTTCTAACTTTCAGAATACTCGTCTTCATATGAATAAACCCATACTGACTCCAGGTTCTACAGGTTCGGCTGTTAAGGAGCTACAAGATTTATTAAAACATTGGCAGTGCTATTTTGGTAAAATTGATGGTATATTTGGACCCCAAACTACATCTGCTGTTAATTGTTTTGAGTATTGGATGTTTTTAGCAGAAGATGGCATCGTTGATGAAAATACTTGGCTTTGTTTATACAAGGGTGCGCCAGTAGATATGCCTTTATTAAGCAAAGGTAGTAGAGGGGAATTAGTCGAAAAAATCCAGGAAAGACTTTTATGGTCTGGTTTTTTCCAATCTGCAATTACCGGCTATTTTGGTGTTGTAACTGAAAACGCGATTAAAGATTTACAACAACGTACCGGATTACTAGCAGATGGAATAGTTGGCGATCGCACTTGGTTTGAATTAAGTAAAATCCGCGAGTATGGCTGTTAAAGAATTAATCATTAGTTACAAATAATGGGATTTTCTACTTGTTGCTGAGAATAAGTTAATGGTTCAATGACTATCTCTTTACCTCTAATAATTACGATATGTTTTTTACAAGCAAAGAACCAACCGTCATCGTTTTTTTCATAATTAATAATACCGCTTTTTAATTGCCATTCTCGAACTGCATTACCTCCAGAATATAGAGTAATTCTGTAATCATCACCGAAGAGATGAGACATTTTTTGTGTCCAAATATTTCCTTTACTAGGAATACAACCACTGAGTACAATCAGAATTAAGAAACTAATAATTAACAATACAAGTTTAAGTTTAGGCATATCCAGCAAATATATTAAAAGTATTCAATCAGTAGTCAGCAGTATACCCCCGTGCAACGGCGGGCAGTAAGGTACCACCAACGCTTACCACTAATCACTTGGGCAATATATCGAGATATTTAAACCCAGATTATTCAACAATTTGATAACTGTTTACTGATAACTGATAACTGATTAAGTGTTTAGTATTTTATTTGTTTAATACTCTTCCAAATATCAAATAATAATTCCGAATAATTTGTAATTATAAAA
Source organism: Plectonema cf. radiosum LEGE 06105 (assembly GCF_015207665.1). GTDB lineage: Bacteria > Cyanobacteriota > Cyanobacteriia > Cyanobacteriales > Nostocaceae > Rivularia > Rivularia radiosa_A. The sequence goes on along the minus strand of NZ_JADEWL010000120.1, from coordinate 17,643 downwards.
TAAATAGATCACAAATCTAGAAGTCGAGTAACTCTCACAAAAGCCGACTTCTTGCTAAAAGAGTTTCAAGCAAACAAACATTAATGATAATATAAGAATAATCGCTTGATAAAGATTTCTTAACCTCTAACTAACTGATAAATAAGAAGAGTTTTAGTTAGTACTGAGAATATCGAGGGATAATTTTATAAATCAAACGTTTTTGCAGATGAAACTTAATTCGCGAAGGAAAAGCCGGGGAAAACACCAAAAAAATCCTTGGAGAAGTGAGCTAAATGACATCGTTAGAGGTGGATGTGGTGGTTTTTTATTCGGTATTCCTTTGCTTTATACCATGGAAGTATGGTGGATAGGTTCATCTGCGACACCAGGGATGATGTTGGTAGCACTGCTATTAACATTTATTGTTGTTTATCTACTTATGCGTACTGAAGGTTTTCGCAAACCCAAACGATTTAATCGTCGTTATCAAGGAATTACGGAAACAATAGAAGCAATGGGAATCGGCTTAATTTGTTCGGCTTATTTACTGTTACTATTACAAGAATTGTCTCCGGGAGTTTCTCTTCAAGAAGCATTGGGTAAAATTATTTATGAAAGCGTACCCTTTAGTTTGGGGGTTGCATTAGCCAATCAATTATTAGGTGAAAACGGCAACAATTCACCAGATAATAGAACTACCAGACAAGATAATTCAGTTAATGATAATGCTACCTTTTCCGATTTAAGTGCAACCTTAATTGGTGCAATTGTCATTGGCTTTAATATTGCTCCTACCGATGAAATCGCAACACTTGCAGCAGCAGTATCTCAACCTTGGCTGTTAGCAATTATTGCCACTTCTTTATTAATTTCCTATGCAATAGTATTTCAAGCAGGTTTTTCGGATCAAAACAAACGTAGACAGCACAAAGGTATATTTCAAAAACCATTTAGCGAAACCATGATTTGTTACCTCATATCGTTACTAGCAGCAGCAATAATGCTGTGGTTTTTTCAAAAATTGACTATCCATGATTCTTGGACAATTTGGTTAAAACATACCTTAATATTAGGATTACCGGCAACTATTGGTGGTGCTGCGGGAAGATTAGCAATATGAATCAGCCTCAACAAGAAAAAAAACTTCATCAAAAACGTACAATTGCCGAATGGGTGACATTTACTGTTGCTTCATTAATACTTGTCGGGGTTGTGGGTTTAGTCAGCTTCACTTGGATCAAACAATCCCCAGAAAAACCACCTTTGCTTATCGTTACTAAAAATCAACCCTTACGACAAGAAAACGGACAATATTATATCCCCTTCGAGGTAGTTAATCAAGGAGGAGAAACAGCAGCTTCGGTACAAGTTATAGCTGAATTGCGTATTAACGGAAAAGTAGAGGAAACAGGGGAACAGCAAATAGAATTTTTATCAAAAAGCGAGAAAGAAACGGGTGCATTTATATTTACTCAGAATCCTGACAAAGGAGAATTGATTTTACGGGTTGCTAGTTATAAATCACCATAAAATTAATCTTAGAGGATGTTTTCCAAGTCTGAATTAATGCCATACTCGGCGAATATAATCGATTATAAACCCACGAAGGTGGGTTTTGTTTGTGTAGCCGCGTTAGCGAAGCGTGTCCACAGGACATATTATATTCGCCAGGCATTTTTGTTAACTTCTCAATTATCATAACTACAATCAATCGCCAATTCAGCGTGTTGTAAAAATATATCTTTATCAAGCATTTTTACTGTATATTGCGGTGTTTCGCTCAATAATTTTTCAATTCTTTGATTCGCAACTTCTACTACTGATTCTTCAAGGCTACCGTTTTCTAAAGATTTTACAAAATCTTTAGCAATAAATTCTATTCGTTCGGTAGATGATGAAGGCAGATTACCACACATTAAAAATAAATCGCAACCTGCATTTAAGGTATGGGCTACTGTACCGCTTTGACTATACATATCCGCAACGGCTTTCATATCTAAATCATCCGATACGACAACTCCTTCAAATCCCATTTCTTTTCTAAGTATTCCGTTCAAAATTGACTGAGAAAATGTAGCGGGTTTATCTCCTCCAATTTCCGGAAAGAGGATATGAGCGGTCATAATTAAGGGTATTTTCTCGGATATTAATGTTTTAAATGGTATCAATTCTCGTTCTTGCAATTGCTCTTTAGTTAAATTTAGTACCGGCAATGCTAAATGAGAATCAGTGCTGGTATCTCCGTGTCCGGGGAAATGTTTAGCACAAGCGATGATTCCCGATTCTTTGAGTCCGAAGAAGTATTCACGAGCAAATTGGGCTGCTATTTCTGGAGTTGTATCAAAAGCACGCGGTCCGATGATGGGATTATTGGGGTTAGAAAAGATATCCGCAACGGGTGCCCAGGAAACATTGATACCCAAAGATTTTAGTTCAACTGCCATGGCGATCGCAACTTCTCGCGCTCGTTTACGACACACATAACTATAGGGAAATCGCGTAATTGGTAAAGGTGGACGAATTACTCTTCCTCCTTCATGATCGATGGAAATAAACATCGATTCGCGTTCAGTATATTCTCGGATATCTTGACTCAATTTGTTAAAAGTTTGTAACCATACCCCATAAGGTTCACCATCACAGAAGTTCTTTGCAAAAAAACAAATCCCCACAGGCTTGATTTTACTAAGTATTCTTTTATCTTCATCGGTTAATGAAGTACCAGAAACACCGACTATTAAATGGTTACCAAAAGACATAATCAGTTATCAGTGAACAGTGAACAGTTATCAATTATCAAAATAATACGGCTAATAGTTAGTGAAAAGTCAGGTGATTGTTATACCATATATCCAATTACCCATTACCAATTACCAATTACCAATTACCAATGCCCAATGTCATCTTCCACATGGCATTCCCCGTAACCGATATTGCTCAAACAAAAGCATATTATGTCGATGGTTTGGGATGCACTCCCGGTAGAGAAAATCGTCATGCTTTGATTCTCAATCTTTACGGACATCAATTAGTCGCACACGTTACTAAGGAAATCCTTACACCTCAACAAGGAATTTATCCCAGACATTTCGGTTTGATTTTCACCCACGAAGCTGATTGGGAAGATTTATTGAGCAAAGCGCAACAACAGAATTTACCTTTTAGAGAATCAGCTAAAAACCGTTTTGTAAATACACCCCTAGAACATCGGACTTTTTTTCTTGAAGACCCATTTTACAACTTGATGGAATATAAATATTACCGTTATCCACAAGCAATTTTTGGCAATGCTGAATTTACTACAATTGGGGAATTGACTTAATTGGTGCTAATAATGCAGTTGCGATCGCATTCAAACTTTTGCTATCAGTTAGCATCCAAGCATGATTCAAAACTGGCAGCACAATATTATCTCCTACAGGCATTTTAGAACTATCTGCGGGGACAATCATCATGTCATAAGGTGTCCAAATCGAGGTAAAATTAATTTGGGATAATATTTGAACATCGCTATTTAAATCTCGAAGAAAACCACTATTAGGACGCATTTGCACGCAACCAAGTCCTTGATTAAAATAAGCTGTTCGTGTACCGTGGTTTGGAGCAGAAAGAGCAATAAATCGCTGTACACGGTTAATTCCACCTAGTCTCTGGACATAATAACGACTGACAATTCCTCCCATACTGAAACCAAGTAAATCAAAAGGTTGTTGCGGTGGAAAAGTAGCCTCAATTTTATTGGCTACCTGTTGTGCTAAATCATCCAAACCCCTAGTACCGTTATTAGGTAACAAATCCAGGTCATATACTTTCCAACCACCTTCGTTGAGAAAAGGAATCATCCTACCAAATACTCTACCACTATCCCAAATTCCGTGTACCAATAATAGAGGATTGCGCTGCTGATTTACCTGATTCATTTAACACATAGAGTTTAATTTAGTTCATTTAAAATGTAACTTATTTGGTAATTGGTAATGGGTAATGGGTAATTGGAAAGATAACCAGACACTTTTAACCTTTAACCTGTTAACTTTTGTTAAATCAGCTTTCACATTCTTGCTCTAGGTTACAAGAAAATCTGATAATTGTAATCAAGTATTGAGAAGCTACAACCGCTCGAAATACAAGCTATAGAGCGTTTGTAATTAGCAAATTTATCCCGAACCGATACTTCAACCATCCTCGGTTCTAGAATCTTTGGAAAGTGGATGGCGTAAGATAAACAAGTATTTTTGATAATTATTTACAAAAATACGTCTTTATTAATTAATTTGGTCAAATGGGTCAAAATTCGGCTATTAAATATAAAAGACAAAAGAAATAAGCAAATTTAGTTGTATCAAAACCCTAATCTGAGGAAATTATGAAATTTATTTCTGGAATTCTTGGTGGAAAGAAAAAAAATGGGAACTTTTTTTTAGAATTGAAAGAAGAACCTGATGAACCAATGCCTTCTTCTGATTCTAAGCCGGTTGAAGCATCTAATAATGGAGCCAAACCAGCAGCTACTAATGGATCGCAACCAGTAGATATAGTCAAGGTAAAGGATGAAAATAATCAAGTAAAAGAAGTCCCATCCGATAAAGTTAAACAAGTTGATATCGAATTGGTTCAAACAGCTAAAGGTTTAGAAGCAACTGCTGTTCCTGTTGAAAATAAAAAAGCTGCTAAGAAAGCATCTACTACTGTCAATAAACCTGAAGAGCCAAAGGAAACTACTTTTGCACCGAAATATTTAATACCTAAGAATGATAATATACGCCGCCGTCCTGGTGCAAATATGAATTCATTTTTAGATATGGCGCGTCAAGTTAAGACTCCTATGAATTGATGCTCCCCAACCTGCATAAAGGCGAGAATGAGCATTTGATTTAGATGGTGATTAGGGAGTAGTCAAATAAATTTTGCGTAAAGTTGCTTCTCCACAGTCTACAAAGCTTAAAAAACCCGACTTTTTCAAGAAGCCGGGGTTTTTTGCAAACAAACTCTCTCGACATACCCTAAAAAACACAAATATAATAAAAACCTATCTTGTGATAGATGTTATCTAAAAAAGTTCATATTCCCATGGACTATTACATCGATTTTAGTTTAATATTTTTTTAATGTTTATTTTTACTTATCTGACTGTTAAAAATTTTTTATTATATGAAATCTAAAGAATTGTTACAAAATTATGCAGATGGTTTAAGAAACTTTGGTCAAGTTGAACTGACTTCTTTATCTTTGAAAGGTGCAAGGCTATGTCATATTAATTTAGAAGCTGCGACATTAGCTGATGCGAATTTAGTTAAAGTTGATTTTTTCAACGCTAAACTTTCTAAAGTTGGACTTGTGAGAGCTGATTTAAGCGAAGCTGACTTAGGAGAAGCTGACTTAAGAGAAGCAAATCTTCAGGGTGCAATTCTCAGAGGAGCGAATTTGAGAGGTGCGACTTTGATAGGTGCTGATTTAAGTCAAGCGGATTTAACGGGTGCTTGTTTGAATGGTGCAAAGTTATCGGGTGCAAATTTGACTGAAGCGAAATTAGTCGGTGCGAATTTAAGAAGTGCATCTTTGATTGAAGCTAAGCTAATCAGAACAGATTTAACAGACACCGATTTTAATCGAGCGAATCTTTCTCAAGCAATCTTTTCCTCAGTTAAGTTGAAAAATACTGTTTTTTACGATGCAAAAATGCCCAATGGTAAAGTTTTTTCTCATCTTAATTTAGATACAGTAAATGATGGTAATATTTTGAGTAAACAAATTGCACTCAAGTTAAAAGCTTCTGATTTATTACAATTAGAAACTTCTATTCAAGAAGCTGTTGCAATTCTTTATTGGAATATTCCTAGAAGTGAGAATACCAATTTAGAAACTATTAAAAATATGGTTATACAACAACTTAATAAGTACATTAGTTTAAAAATTGCTCTGTTTAATTCACTTGAGCAGTAAGATTATTTATTTAGGGTTTGGTGTAAAAGTCTTTTTTAGAAGATAATCCGAGAAAGTTTTCAGGTTTTTGCATAAATATCCTTCTTCACAACAAAATCTTCCTAAAAACTCGACTTCTAAGCAACCTGAAAGCTTGCACTTGTTCAAGACAAAATCATCCAAAAGTAATATCTAATGGCTTTTCGGAGGGAATAGAGGGGGTTGTAGTACTCCACCACATTAATTTTGATGGTTAACGCACTCGTAGTGGGAGCGTCTCGCTCCCTCGTGATAGCTAGCGAGCTTTCCGGTATGCCCCTCCGGGGCAGGCTACGCCAACGCACTACCGGATACCCCTCATAACTTATGTGGTGGAGTAGTAGTTACCCTAGTAATTTGGCTCACAACTTAGTTTTATAGTTGAGCATCAGTTAACTGATAACTGTTTACTGATTGAGCATTTGTAAATTGTGTAATGTAGCGTATAATCCTCCTTGCTGCAATAGTTGTTCATGACTACCTTGTTCAATCAATTCACCGCGTTTGAGTACGAAAATCCGGTTGACATTACGAATAGTAGATAAACGGTGAGCAATAATAATAGCAGTACGTTGGGCTAAAAGTTGATTTAAAGCTTGTTGAATTAAAGTTTCTGTCGCTACATCTAAATTTGCAGTTGCCTCATCTAATACTAGAATTTGTGGGTTACGAATTGCAGCTCTTGCGAAAGCTAAAAGCTGTTTCTCACCACTAGAAATGTTTGTACCTCTTTCTCTAAGTTGTGTATTGTAACCTTGGGGTAATTCTTCGATAAAATCTTCAACATTTGTCGATCGCGCTGCTTGTTGAATTTCTGCGAAGGTGTAGTTATCACCTAATGTAATATTAGTTTTGACATCACCAGCAAATAAGAATCCTTCTTGTAAAATGACAGCCATATACCGTCTTAATTCGGCTTGGGGTATTTCTCGAATATCAATACCATCTACTAAGATACGTCCTTTGCTTGGTTCGTAAAGACGACATAATAAACGAATGATAGTGCTTTTTCCTGCTCCTGTGGGACCGACTAAAGCAATTTTTTCCCCCGGATTGATGGTAAAGTCTAGATTTTTAATTACATAATCATCATCTTTATAAGCAAACCAAACTTGTTCAAAACGAATTTCTCCAAGTTTTGATGCATCGATTTTATCGTCGATGGTTTCTAGAGTTTCGACAATTTCGTCGATATATCCAAATTCAAAGCTGTTTGTCAGCGAATATCTAGGATTAACTTTATCGCTTATTTCTATAGGTTCATCTAAAATATCAGTCACTCTTTCTATAGCAGTAAAACCTGCTTGAATAATCGTAAATTTTTCTGCAAATTGCCGTAAAGGTTCAAATAATCGCTGAGCGTACAGTACAAAACTCGATAATAGCCCTACTGTTAATTGTTCTTGCAAAATTAACCAGCCACCAACCCACAATACACCGGCGATCGCAACAATTGCGATCCATTCTAAAGTTGCTGAAACTGCGGAATCGTGAAAGATGGTTAGATCAACTTCTTTAACGTAACGATTGTTAGTTTGTGCGAATAATTTAGCGTTAAATTGTTCTCGTCGGAACAACTGTACGACATTAATCCCTGTAATATTTTCTTGTAACTGGGAATTGAGTGCGGAAAGTTCTTCTCTAGCTTTATAATTTGCTTTGCGAAATTGCTGTTGAAAATAGATAATTAATACGGATACGGGAAGGAGCAATAGCAGCAGTAATAAAGCTAATTGCCATTGAGTATAAAACATGAAGCCGATAATTACTAAGGTGGAGAAGATATCGGATAATATGCCTATGGCTCCTGTGGAAAATACGTCTCCTAATACTTCTACATCAGATGTCAATCTGGTAATTAATTTACCGACTGGTGTTTTATCAAAAAAACGTACTGCTAAGGAAGTCACGTGTTCAAATAAATCGGAACGAATATCCGCTGTAATTTGTTGTCCCACCTTTTGAACTAAAAAACCTTGAAAGCCATTGAGTGCAAGACGAATTACAACCGTGATTAATAACACAATTTGCAGAATATATAATCCTTGTGTTGGATTATCCAGGAGAAATCTGTAAGTGCTGGGTTCTTGACGAACTAAAGAAATAACTTGTCCAATTATCAAAGGTTGTATTGCGTTGGCTACTGCTACTGGTATCAGCAGTAATATCGAAATTCCCAGCAGTTTTTTATAACTACGAGCGTAGGGAACTAAACGCAAAAATAACCGCCAGTCGTTTTTACCCAGACGGTTTTGCTGACCAGATTTTTTCACAGGTTGGAAGATGCTCATAATAACTGCATTATATTAATTTTTGCTGGCAATTTGAGCAGTATTTTTTATTGCTGTTTATCCACTTGCTTAAAAGTCAGCTTTTTGTAAAAAACCCGACTTCTTTGAAGTTATGCAACCCAAAATGCGATCGCGATGTGCCAGTTGCGTAAGTCCTGTTGCTGTTTCTGATTAGTTTTGAAGCTTCAACAATTGACGATGAATAATTCCGGTTTTCGGGTAGTTCTAATTCTCCTATCTCCCAAAAACCGGACGGGATTGAATTGAGGTGAAACTTATAACTGGATCAAAGGATAATTTGAGGCTAATCATGGCAGAAATCGAAACTGCAAGACTGCGACTCAGACCTTACACCCTCGATGATTTGGATAGATTAACTGTAATTTTGAGCAATCCAGAAGTGATGAAGTATTCACCTAGAGGACCCATACCCAAAGGTAAGGAAAAACAAGTTACTCGCGATGTTTTAGAATATTTTATTAAACATTGGGATAAGTATGGTTTCGGTGTCTGGGCTGCTATTGAAAAAGCCAGCGGTAAATTAATCGGTCATTGCGGACTCAATTGTTTACCTAATAGCCCCGAAATTGAACTTATATATCGTCTCGACCAATATTATTGGAATCAAGGAATTGCCACCGAAGCTACAAAAGCCTCTTTGCAGTATGCTTTTGAGTCCCTCAAACTCTACAAAATTATCGCGATCGCATCTCCCAACCATATCGCTTCGCGCCGAGTTATGGAAAAGGCTGGTTTCAAGTACGAAAAAGACGCTCACTTCTACAAATTAGATGTGGTTTATTACTCGATTACTAAATATCAATGGCAACCAGATTATTTTTAATCAACTTTTTTGGCTTTGCAATTATATACTTTTAACTTCCTCAATTGCAGACTCATAACCAAAACCTAATCATCAATCTATCATCAATAAAACTTTTGTATTCATATTCCGTTACAAACCCGTTACTCATCTTTACATAAAATTTTTTATTGACTAGTTTCTCAATTAAGAAACGAGATTACAAGCCGTTTGGGTGTAATATGGGGTTTGTATTCTTAGGGGAGCAGTAAAACCATTTTGATCAATTTTGCTTAAATCAGATTAAATAACTAGATAAAAACAAGCAACTAACTTGATATTTACGATTTTTGTGTACTACAACTGCAAAAAGTAAGGCAATACTCTCAAAGTTTATATGAAGCAATATTAATTTTAGTGTGACTTAAAATACTAAAAAGGGCGAATTAAAATACTGATATTGACAAAAATAACTTTAAATGAAGTTCAAAATCGTAAAACTATTTTTTCTAAATAAATTCGATAATTTTTTGAGGGTGAAATTATTTCCCAATAGTTTGATCAAAAATAATCGCCGCCGAAAACAAAAAGCCAAGGAAAAGTTGATATTTTGCGGGATGAGAAATCGGGTTTTGATCTGAAATATCTGTCATCCAAAACAATCATGACCATAAACCCGACTTTTGGTTGTGGAATTATATTTAAGTTCAAATTATATTCAAACAATATTGAACAACAATTCCAAATGCTTTTTGAGAGGTGCAAGAGTATTCGCTGCAAGCATTCCCGAAGCTGCTACTGCTGGTAACCCAATACCGGGGAATGTAGAATCACCGCAACACATCAAACCTTTTAAAGGAGTATTGGAACCAGGAAATAAACCTTTTCCCGCACGAATTGCTGGACCATAGGAACCACGATGGCGACGTAAATAACGTTGGTGAGTTAAGGGAGTCCCAATTAAACTAACTTCGCAACGAGAACGAATATCTGGAATCACTTTTTCTAGAGCCTTCCACATAACTTCAGCACGGGTTTGTTTTTGAAGAATATATTCTTCACTATTCCTATCCATTCCCTGCCATAAATCGTAGGGTTCATTACCAGGAGTGTAAACGTGAATCGAATGTTTTCCCGGTGGTGCTAAGGAAGCATCGATTATTGAAGGAATTGATATTAATACTAAATTCTGAGGAGCAGTAATTCCCAATTCCCAATCTTTGACGAATATATAATGACATTGCAAATCCGCATCGATATCGCCAGCATCAATTCCTAAATGTAGATGCATGAAACTTTCGCATTCGGGTGTCGATCGCCGTTTTTGGATAAATTGCTGCGGTAGGGAATTTGAGGGAATTAACTTTAAAGTATCCCATACAGAAGCATTTGATATTACCGTACTTGCTCTCAATTCCTTCCCACCACGCAACCTGACTCCGACAGCGCGTTTATTTTCAACAATAATTTCTTCAACATGATTGTTTAAAAGTAACTTTCCACCATGTTTTTCTAATCCTCTTACTAAAGCATCAACCAAAGCACCACTACCACCCACCGGATAATCCAACATCACACCCGGACGATACCAATCTGCGAACATAAACGCGACTTCCGCAGCACTTGTCCCATCGGCAGGTAATCCAGAAAGTAGAAAACACAGCATATTTAACCAATTTCTGATAAATTGGTCTGAAACCACACCATCCATAATTGAACTAAAAGGTCCTGTCAATTTCCCCACGTTGAAAAAATGTTTGATTAAATCAGGTGCAAACTTACCCGCAGTTTTCACAACACCCAAATCTAAACGTAAAGCAACTGGAGGAATCGCGATCGCAGCATCCGCTAATGGTCTCATCACTCGCTGCAATTCTCGCCATTCATCGACGGCTTGTTGTCCCCGCAATCGTAAAAGTATTTCACAAAATTGGTCTGCACCAACCTCTGTGTTAAAATCTCCTTCAGGAAGAAAGCAACCCCAACTATTATAATTAGCCCATTCACAATCTTCCTCTATTGCATCTAGTACCTGTCGCAACGGATTATTTGAAGGACTATAAGATAAACCCGAATACAGCGATGGTCCTGAATCAAATTTAAAACCTTTATATGTAAAAGAATGTGCTGCACCTCCGGCAATCGAATGACTTTCACACACCGTCACGTCAAACCCATATTTTGCTAATAATCCCCCACAACTTAAACCTCCAATTCCGCTACCAATTATAATTACGTCAGTCATTTGATTTTAGATTTTAGATTTTGCTGATTTTAAACTCAATTTATCTCTTCCCCATACCTTATATATACTCTTGTTGAATTTCGTTTATACGGAAATATCGAAATATAGATGATCTAGTATTTTCATCTAAAGTGGTTTTATTTTCTTTATACTTCAGAACCTGCGGAAATTAGGGACATGATTGCAATTGGTGCTGTAACTGCACGGAGGATGCGATTGCCCAAAGAAACTTGTTGAAAGCCATTTTGCAATGCAATTTCAACTTCTTGTTTCGTCCATCCACCTTCGGCACCTGTGGCAATCACGACATTTTTTTGGGGTTGATGTTGTAAGTAATGGAGTAAATGGGGGGAATCTCCACGAGCAACACAAATATATTTTTCCACGTTTACAAATGATGAAATAATTTGCTTAAAAGCGACTGGTTCTAAAATCTGGGGTATCTTGGTTCGTTCCGATTGTTCTGCGGCTTCTTGAGCTATTCTCCGCCAACGTTCGACTTTTTGAACACTGGGTTTTAATAAAGTGCGATCGCTAATAACTGGAATAATACAAGATACACCTAATTCAGTACAACAACGGACTACTTCATCAAAGCCGTTGCCTTTAGGTAAAGCTATCATCAATGTTACGGCGATTGGTAACTCTGTCTCGACAATTATTTCATGTAATATTTGTGCATTTGTATCACTTAACTGCGATAACCACCATTTACCCATGCCATCCATTGCAATGAATTTATCGCCCTTTTGTAGGCGTAATACTCGATACAAATAATGCTGTTGCTCTGAGGTGAGGATTATTTGTTGGTTTTGGAGTTGGTTAAGCGCGATCGCAATTCGTTGCATATTTCAACTAGCTGTATATTCTTCAATAGGAATCACCCTTACATTTAAGGTTAATGGCTTTTTCAAACTGTCTTGTAAAAATTTCTGGACTAAATTCACTTGATTTGATGAAAGGGAATTAAAAGGAAGTGCAACTTCCATATCCACGAAATATCTTTCTCCATCTCGGCGAACATTAATTCTTCTAATATCAGAATTAGAAAAGGTGAGAGTTTGACGGTAAACCAAGTATTCTATATGACGACGGGTTTGTTCTTTGACCAAAAATGTTTCTAAAGATAAACCCAAAGGTAAACCAAGTAAAACTAAGGAAGCAATTGATATTAGTAAACCATGACGGGCTTTTTCAAAAGAACCGTAATTGTGAGCTAAAAATACCAGGGAACCACTAAAGATAATACCAGCTAAGTTAGCGAGAAACAAAAGTCCCGAACCTACTGCAACCGAATTTGAACCCATGCCGATACCAATTCCGAGTACACTTAATGGTGGAACTAAAGCCACAGCAATGGCTACTCCCGGTAAAGCATTGGCAATACTGCGTCTGGTTAAGGCAAACCCACCAGCCCCACCTGCTGCTAATGCGACTCCTAAATCTAATAGTGTAGGACTAGTACGTCCCCAAATTTCCGAACCGAAAGTTCTAATACCAACTAATTTAGCAATCACGATTGAAATCACAATTGTCAGTAATACACCTTTAAATAGGGTAAAACTCGAACGCTTTAAAAGTCGTTGATTTCCCGATACAATACTGTAAGCGATAGCAACTATCGGTCCCATCAAAGGAGCAATAATCATCGCACCAATTATTGTTGCCGCACTATTTGCTAATAACCCCAAGGTGGAGATAATTCCTGACATCGATAGCAAAGTATAGAAGCTTAATGAAGGTACAGCACCTCTCCACAGCTTGCGATTAATACCGACAACAGACATTGGCTTTTCTGATAACCAATGCCAATCACCGCTATTACTGTTCCATATTTCGGTTAATTTCAGCTTACTCCAACTACCAAATTTTTTAAGTAGTAGTCGCATTTTAACCTCACTATTCGTGTAATCAGATAAAAAAGCTTTACAATCACAATACAGTGACTTTTATTGTAATCAAAGTTAATAAATATTTAAGCTGCACTTGAGAAGGAATTAATTTTAAGTAAAAGGTGGATTAATCAGTCTTAGGATAGGGTTTTATTTAAAATAATCGAATGATGTCTGTTTCACAATAATTTTTAGTTATTTCTTAAGTTAATTTATTGTTGGGTTATTTAATAATTGGTAAATAAATTCTTAATTCATTGGTAGAGGAAGAAAACTTCTGATGTCATCTGCCGTTGCTTCTATCTTTTTCCTAGATTTTAAGTAATTAGCATCAAAGTAACGTTGCTGCATCCACAGCAATTTTAGCTGGTTTAGTATTGAATCAGGACTTAATTAAAAGAGTTTTGAGGGCAGATATTATGCGAGAATCACCAATTTATCAAGAAATTTTGCAAGAAGGTAGAGCCGAAGGTAAAGCCGAAACTTTACAACAAGTCGCTATCAATCTACTTAGCACTGGTATGGCTTTAGAAGATATATCAAGAGTCACTGGGTTAAGAGTGGAGCAGTTCGAATTGATGCTGTTGCTTGCTCTAGTAAAGTTGAACCTTGCTCAAAATATCCAATGTCGGCGTTGATTTGTTTATCAAATCTCTCGCAATCTTGTTTGTAGAAGGTTTCGAGAATACTTAAATTATCATCTTGGGTTGCAGCGCTGATTTGTCGGAGTTTTTCGTGATAATTATTGCGGTTTATGTCAATAGTATTTTGATAATCTTTTAAGTTTCTTAATAAAAAAGTGTATTCTAATGACTTTTGCGGTAAGTCTTTTAATTTATCTGTTAACTGATTTAATATTTTAGTGGTTAATTGATCGGATTTGGTAATTAATTTAATTTCTTTGATGGTATTTTCAATTTCATCATAAGCCGCAGCAATAGCTTGATAAATTATGCGGCTATCTTGAAAGGCTTTAAAAACTTTACTGCGGAAGAAGAATAAATCTAATAATTCTTGGTAGCATTGATTAAATTTTTCCTTGGGTTGTGGGTTATCAAATAACCAAATAATTACGTGTTGATAATTATCTACTTGACTGAATAAACCATATTCAAAAATTGGACTATCAAATAATTTTCCTTGACGGTTGAATTCAGGTTTGTTGTATGGTTTTGGAAAAATCGCGGTTAAGCATTCTTGGGCAATATTATAGGGATTTGTTTGATTTTGTTTATCTTCAAGAGTTATCCAACCAGTAATTAATAAAGTTTGTCCTAAAAAGTATTTATGTTTTTTATCAGTTTGATTAAGATTTAAACAATTTTGAGGATTAAATTGACTAAGGAGGGAAATATCAACGTCTTTTGTATTAGTATTATCATCTTCTTTTTCTGGACGACGTAAATTTAACCACAAGCCGTAACTATCGTATATTCGTATAGGATAGACAAAACCTTTAATTAAAATATCTTGGTTTTGATGTTGATTATTATCTTGAAAATCACCTGCAAAATTGATTGAATAATCTCCATCTTTGACTTCAGATAATTTGATTAATTCTACACGGGAACCCTTTGGCTCATTGGAAATATCTACTATGCGCCGAGTTAGTTGTAAATCATATTTTAAAGTATTATGAACAATATGATTCGCACTATGCCAGAGTTGAATATCTTGTTTAGTTAAAGACTTTTCAACATTGGCACCTTTATAAAGTTGAAATGCGAAAAAATGAATATTCGGTGCATAGATTTTCATAGTTTATTTAAACGAGAATATTTTCGGAACCTCACCCCTTCCCCTCTCCTTATCAAGGAGAGGGGTTAAAAAAACAGCATATTGCATAACATACCCTACATCAAGATTGTCAAAAAATCTATGATTGTTGGCTACTTTGCTGCTTTTTATCGGCTAACTTTTTTAAATCATCATTGATAATCCGATAGCGGTTTTCAATAGTATTTTCCTGAGCGGCGGGATTGGCTTTTTTGACTTTAGCAATTTCTCTTTCAGTAACTAAAACAGCATCTCTCACCGATTCGTGATTGATATACCATTGACGGATTTCTTCTGAAAGCGATTCTGAAGAAAGATTATCTAAAGCTGCGAGTTTTTGTTGTAATGATGGGATATCTTTTATTGCTTTATCATCAAACACATAATCTTGTTCTTGAATGACATTGATAAATGCTGCAATTAATTCATCTGGATTCATTTTTTTTGTTCTCCTCAATTTATTAAAGTCATCGAAAAATATCAGCACAATTTGATACCTCACCCCGCCCTTTGGGCACCCCTCTCCTTATAAAAGAGAGGGGATAAAACCCTACATATTTATTACTAACCCTCTCCTTGACAAGGAGAGGGTGCGCGAAGCGCGGGTGAGGTTTAATCCCCAACCACATAAAACGCACCCCAAAAAATCGGCTGTTTAAAAGGTTGTTGCTGCGGTAAATAATTCTCCTCTAATCTTGTTTTGATTTTATTTTTATTATCATCTGTCATATTTTGATTTTCATCAATCCATTCTAGTAAATCATTTTGAGTCACTTGACGCAGCCATTTTTGAGCATGATTGAGAGCAATAGGCATATTATTGGAATTTGGAATATTTTCGTAAAATTTAATCATTAAAATCGCCGTCGAAAAATCATCTACAGCCCACAAACTACTAACGATACTCGCAGCACCCGCACGGATAAAGCCACTGGGTAAACCAATATATTCATCGCTGGTACTTGTATAATCAGTAAAACCACTTTCGCAAGCGGAAATACTCACCAAACGACAGTTGGATAAAGTTAATTCAAAGATTTTTTCTAAAGTTAAACATTTTTCTAAATCAATTGCCGTGTCATCAGATAGTTTTAATAAGCCAGATGATTCGGTATGGTTGGGAATCGGAGAAATTGAAGTATCCGCTAGCTGCAAACCGGATTTTGTAGGATTGTTTAAATTAAAATAACCGTGACAGGAAAAATGCAGCCAGTTGGCATTTTTGAGATTATCGGCGTTTGATGGTTGTGATAAATTGCTTTGTGTCGCTTGGCTATGTTTAAGAATGTGGCTGGGATTAAATTTAGCAGCGATGGTTTCTACTTCGATGTCGGTAAATTCTAAATCGTTTGTCGGGTTTTGAATCGCGAATAATGTAGAGACGTTATACATAACGTCTCCAACGTCTTTACAATGTGATAATTGCTGTTGGGAAACTCGCAGTAATTGACAGCTAGGTGCATAACTCACACCGTCGCTAAATTTATCAATTAAATATTCGCCATTTGATAACTGTAATGCGTGGATGGGTAATAAATGTAAATAGCGATGGGGAATTAAAATTAGTTTTTTACAGCGTTGGGGAATTAACGATATGACTTGATCTAGATGTAAAATCTCTGCTAGCTGCGGTAATTTATCATTTAATTCGTATCTCCAAAGATTTTTCTTTTGGTAATAAGGCTGTAAATATTTGTCAAAACTCCAATCTACAAGCTTTTGATAATCTTCTTGACTAGAATGCCAGATAATTGGTTTTTGACAATCGCGGGTAATTATAAAAGCGCGGAAACAATCTTTAAATATATACCATTCAACGATTGCCGTGTTTTCATCTACCAGACTTTGGATTTCTGGGAAACGAATCGGTTTAAAACCAATTATTCTAGAAATTAAATCTTCTCGCTGTTGACGCAGCTGATTCAAATTATTGCGATTAATATCTAAATTATTTTGCTCCGCTTGCTCTAACCGTTGCTTTTCTGCGGCGATTTCATTCCTTACTTGCTGCAACTGTTGAGTAACTGCGGCGGGAATTTCACCTTTGGGATAAAGTTCGTCGTTAAATAGCAACTCTACCAAATTCCGGGTTTTACTGCGCTCGATAAACTCTAACGCTTGAGTTTCATCTTGCAACTGCAAACAAACTTCCACCATATTACGATAAAGTCGATTCCATTTCTCCGCTTGCTTGCGCTTGCTTTCCTCACCAGATATAATTTCACCGCGCAATAACTCTACTGCGGCGATCGCTGATTCATAAGTGTTGTAAGCAGAATTAAATCTACCTTCATCTTGATAAAGTATCCCCAGATTTTCTAAAGTTAGTGCATTTTCATAGGGGAAAGCTTCTTTTGTTGTAATTTGCAATGCAGCTTTGTAGGAAGCAATGGCTAATTCAATGTTTTCGGCAATATCGCCTTTGATTCTGTAACTGTAAGCAAGAGCTAAATTATTTTGCGTTGTTGCCCATTGTTGGGGGAAAGCTTCTTTTGTTGTAATTTGCAATGCAGCTTTGTAGGAAGCAATGGCTAATTCAATGTTTTCGGCAATATCGCCTTTGATTCTGTAACTGTAAGCAAGAGCTAAATTATTTTGCGTTGTTGCCCATTGTTGGGGGAAAGCTTCTTTTGTTGTAATTTGCAATGCAGCTTTGTAGGAAGCAATGGCTAATTCAATGTTTTCGGCAATATC
>NZ_JADEWL010000296.1 GCF_015207665.1 Plectonema cf. radiosum LEGE 06105 | reverse complement strand
ATGAATGAATCTTCAATAAGCGAGATTGTTACCAAGAAAAGTGATTATTTCTTTATAACTCTTTCACCTCCTTTCCCCCACTCCTCCCCTCCTCCCCTCCAATCTCAAAGAAGTTATTAAAAAGAACCGAGACTTTCGTTCCCGCAGGTACAATAGCAACATCAGGACTATTCATAATTTCGTTAGAAGCTTTATTCGCACGTTGACTTAATCGTTGTGACATAGGTTTGAAAAATCCTTCTACAGCTGCGGCTAAGACATTTGGTTTACTAGCTTTTGTATTAAATGTCTGACTACTAAAACCATCATTTGAAATCACTGTCGAAGATTGACTTTGATTTTGATTAAATATTTCCCCAGCGCGACCTGCTGCACCCAATAATCCGATTAAAATATCTTGCTGTGCAACGCGACCTTTATCGGAGATAGATTTTGCAGTTAAAGGTTTATTATTTTCTCCTCGAATTAAAATTGTATTTTTAGGTATTGCTTGTTGTTGAATCCTACCAGCAGAATCCTTATAAACAACTGCAACAACGGTTTGCTTAACAAGCTTATTAATCTTGGAAACTGAATTTATTTCTGTAATCAAAATCGTTCCTTTTGATAATGCAATACGTTTATCTATAGATAAAACGTCTTCTTGTAGTTCGACTGCAAAGCGTTCCTGATTTTCATCTTCCTCACTCCAAATTATTGGTACTAAAACTGATGCTTCTGCGCTCGTACCTATTTGTACTTGAATTGGAGAATTAGAAGCGGTAATAGTTTCTTGGGAAGATAGGGCAGGAGTTCGATTTAAAATACCTAATTCCCCTGGTGTTGGAATTTCTTTTTGATTTCTGTTTGAATTATTATTACTATTAAATTCAACTGTTGACGTAGTAGATGCTTGGGGTTCTTTCACTTCTTTCCTTACGCTATTAGAAGCGTTAGCAAAAATAACTGGAGATGAATTCTTTTCTGAATTTGAATGAATATAATCGTTTTCAGTGACATTTCCACTTTCAGATTGATTTGGTAATGACTGTGCTTGTTCAAATGATTGATTATCTTGTGTCCAATTTTTGTTATTCAGAGATGTTGTTTGTTGTCCCAAAGTCGCAAGTTGATTCCAACGCTCGAAGGGGTCTATTTTTTCAATGTTCGTTCGAGTCGGAGCAGGGGAAGCACTCTTATTGTTAGCTAATACTGGTAATTTGACTGGCACTGTTTCTCGAATAATTTTTGGTGGTAATTGTACTGTTTCTCGAATAATTCTTGGTGGTGATGGAACTTTTTCCCGGATGATTCTGGGTTTAGTCTGTCTCGGTTTACGAACTGTTCTCACAGATTTATTGAGCTTTGGTGGAGGTGGTGTTACTGGTGGAGATTCTTCAATATCCCGACTTGCTTGGTTGCGTAGCGCTAATTCAGCTTTTAGACGTGCAGCTTCATCACTTTCTTTATAAGCTAAAACTGTTGGTGTTGGTTCTAGTACAGGAGCTTTAACAACTGCTTTAGGAGCAAAGAAAATTGACCAAATCATCCAAGCGGAAGTCATAACGCTACCAACTAACAAAGACGCGATCTGCTTGCAGCAGCGCTTCGCTATCGCAAACCTAATTAAAGGATTTTCACTTCCTGATTGCGCTTCTGCTTGCTCGTTATCTCGTTCAATTAAAAATTCTTGGTCAATTAAAGCTACTTGTTCGGGTTGATATCCCGATATTTCCAGTTCCTCTTCGGGAGTTAATTCATGATCTACGGATTCATTAGTATAGTTTTCTTGATTATTACTCATATAAAATTACTATTTATTAGTTTCGTAACTGACGCCCTCATTCCCCCACTCCCCCACTC